>JBOHWJ010000365.1:0-3689 GCA_050736495.1 Binataceae bacterium (SeqCode)
CCTTGGCGGCGCGCCTATATCCCGTCGACTCCGTTCGAGCCGTCGCCGGAAGTCGTGGACGTGGCGATCGTCGGCGGTGGTTTGACCGGGATATCGGCCGCCTATCATCTGGCGCGCGGTGGCCTGCGTCCGATGGTGCTGGAGGGCG
Source organism: Binataceae bacterium (SeqCode) (assembly GCA_050736495.1). Taxonomy (GTDB): domain Bacteria; phylum Desulfobacterota; class Binatia; order Binatales; family Binataceae; genus JBOHWJ01. The sequence continues at coordinate 149 of JBOHWJ010000365.1, forward strand.
GCCGAGTGGGGGACGGCGCCAGCGGGCGCAGCGGCGGAATCGTACTTGAGGGTACCGCCGCCGGCGTGATGGAAGATGTCAGCACATGTGTTTCCGGACTCGAACACGTCGTCGGCGATGAGCATATCAACTGCGACCTGCATCTCGATGGATGCTGGGAGATTGCGCATCACGCCGTGAAAGATATGGCCAGCGCCTTGCCTTGGCGAGATAGCGGTTCGCCGGTGAGTATCGTCGGCACGGTTGCGGGCGGCACCGTCGATCCGATGGCGTTGCTCAGCGGTCTCGCCCATGCGGCCGTTCAGGCCGGTGCCGTGATTCATGAGAATGCGCCGGTAAAGCGCATCGACACGAGCGACGATCCGGCACTCGAATTGGATGGCGGCGTCATCAGGGCGCGCTTCGTCGTGACCGCGCTCAACGCGTGGACCGGCACGTTGTTACCGCTGTTTCAACCTGACAGCAGCGCGCTCACGATTGCCTGCGCCACCAGCGAACTCGACTGGCGTACACTCGAGGACATTGGCGTGGGACCGGGCCTGCCTTTCTACACCGTGGACATGCCCTATCTATGGGGACGCTTGACGGCTGATAGCCGGGTGATTTTCGGCGCCGGCCTGGCATGGGGGGAACCACGCGAGCTCGAACGGCTCGACCTCGGCGCGCCCGCGGTCAGGAACGCGTTTACGCAGTTGGAACGGCGCGTCCACGCGCTCCATCCGGCGCTAAGAAGAGTGGAATTTTCCGCGCGATGGGCCGGGCCGATCGCGGTTCCTAACGGCATGGTCCCGATCATCGGGCGACTCCCCGCCGCGCCGCGGGTCTTCGTCGCCGGCGGATATTCCGGCCACGGCGTCGCGCTGAGCGTATGCGCCGGGCGGCTAATCGCACTCGCGATAACCGAGAACGCGCCGCTGCCCTCCTGGGGCGCCCCCGCCCGTTAACGCGGCGGGTTGGGCAGTTTCTGAGGCGCCTCATCGCGCTCAGACATACCGTAGTCCCGAATCACGCCGGCAACGCGAATACGATAGTCGCTGAAAATCTCCATCCGCCCTTTCATCTGCGCGGCTCGATGTTCGCGCTGCGTCCGCCACGCGCCAATCGCGTCTTCGTCGCGCCAAAATGAGAGCGACAGAATTTTGCCCTTGTTGTAGATGCTCTCGAAACGCTCGATCGAAATGAAGCCGTCGATCTTTTCCAGTTCCGGTTTGAGCGAAGCCGCAATGTCGAGGTATTCGTGGAAGCGTTCCGACTTGGGTTGTACCTCGAAAATAACCGCGAACATTTGCATCCCTCCCTGAATTGAATCTGTATATTTGCGTCAGTCCCTTCCTATCGCGCCTTTCCGGTGGCTGGCCGCGCGCGCTCAGGAATTAAGCCTTTCACGACAGAGCGCGTGGCGGCGTTCCTCCAGATGTATCATGCCGCGGCCGACGCGCATCCAGCCGTTGACATCCGGGCGCTTCACGGCGCATCGATCGGTCGTGGACAGCGTCCAGGCGCCGCCGACGGTATGCGTCAATCCATCGCCGGGAGGAATTCGCTGATGCTGATCGAGAATATCAAGGGAAATTTCGCCTTTGTCAGTGGTATTGGCGCCTTCTCCGCGGGGGCGGTCGCGCGGCCGGGATTCGAAATCGTGCATGCCGCGGTGAAGCCGTTGGTGACTTTGGAGCAGGGCTACGACCTCGTCGCGCGCCATTTCGGCGAACTGCGCCGGCCGCTGAACGCACTGTGCGCGATGGAGTTACGGATTCCGCGGGCGCTCACGCCGCAGGAGTTCGACGAATTCAACCATGGCTATGTCGAAAAATTGAAATCGTGGGACATCCTCCTCGGCGCTGCCAACCCGGTCGCGCGAACTAACGTCGCGCTCGAAGTCAACGCTGTCGCCGCGCCGTCACTGGCGGGCTTTTTCTACACCACGCCGTCGGACGGCGGTATGCGGACCTTCGTGCTCGCCGGTTCCGCGGAAATGAAAGGGCGGGAGGGCGGACATCCCGAAATTGTCGCGCGCGGCGACACCTCGGTGGCGGGCATGCGGAAAAAGGCCGAAGTCATCCTCGAGGCGCAGGGCGTGCGGCTTGATGAGATGCGCGTTTCATGGAACGATGTCTCGGCGGTAAATCTTTACACGGTCCACGACATTCATCCGCTGCTGGCGACAACAATTCTGCAAGCTCTCGGTGAGGCCGGCCGCTACGGCGTCAACTGGGTTTACGCGCGTCCGCCGGTGACCGGGCTCGACCTTGAAATCGACGGCCATGCGGTCCGCCGCGAAATCGTCTTGCATTAGGGCCATGGAGCGGGAGGCATGATCAAACCTGCCGAACTAGTGGAGATAGCCAACGCAGATAGCGAGTTCAAACTCGCCGCGCGTTTGTGGAGCACGACGCTCAGACTCGATGTCGGCGAACAGCCGTACGTGATGCGCGTCGACGATGGGCGTATCAGCGAGTTCGCGCCGTGCGGCTCCGATAAACTGGCCGACCTCGATTGGACCGTACGGATCTTCGCGGCGCCCGAGGAATGGAACGAATTCCTGAAGCCCGTTCCGCGCGCGTTCTACCAGGATCTGACCGGCGCCGTCATGCGGCACGGTTTTCAGATCGAAGGCGACCTCTTATCGTTCAATCCTTACTATGCCGCGATGCGCCGGCTGTTCGACATCATGCGCCAAGCTGACGCCGCCTGACGGCGCAACTCGGAGAAATCACCATGGCACGGTTCGACGCCGCCACGGGCCGCTACGTCTACCTGATCATCGACGGAATCGAGTACCGTGTCTATTTCGAAGAGGCGGGCGCGGGAATTCCGATGGTGCTGCAACACACCGCGGGCGCTGACGGCCGTCAATGGCGCCACCTGCTGGAAGACCGGGACTTTCAGCGCGATTTTCGCATGATAGCCTACGACCTGCCCTATCATAGCAAGTCGGTCCCGCCGGCCGGGCTCGAATGGTGGCGCCAGGAGTACCGCCTGACCAAGGACTTCCTGATGAAGTTCGTCGTTACGCTAAGCCGCGAACTTGGCCTCGACCGCCCGGTCTACATGGGAAGTTCCATCGGTGGGCATCTCGCGACCGACCTCGCGCTCCATCATCCGGAGCGGTTCCGCGCGATTATTGGCCTAGAGGCGGCTATCGCCACACCCGGCGCCTTTGACGATCGGTGGTCGCATCCGCGCATCAGCAACGCGTTCAAGGCGAGCGTGATGTACGGCATCATGTCGCCGACCAGCCCGGAGAAGTACCGCCGCGAAACCGCGTGGGTATACAGTCAGGGCGCGCCGCCGGTCTTCAAAGGCGACCTCTACTACTATTCGGTCGACCATGACCTGACCGATACGGCCGAACAAATCGACACCTCGCGCGCGCCGCTCTATCTGCTCACGGGCGAATACGATTGGGGCAGCACGCCTGAGATGTCAGAGGAACTGGCGCGGCGTATCAAGGGTGCAAAGTACCGTACCATGACGGGTCTGGGCCATTTCCCGATGAGCGAGGACCCGGCGCGGTTCAAGGAATTCATTGCGCCGGTGC
>JBOHWJ010000366.1:0-4611 GCA_050736495.1 Binataceae bacterium (SeqCode)
GCGCATAATCGACCAGCGGATGCGAACGCCGCGGCGGTGAAGCCGCCGGCGGATTCGCGACGCGCGCGAACAGTCGCTTCGGAAACCGGCAAGGCGATGCCGTGGCGCGCCGGCCGCGAAGAAATCTTGCCATCCGAAAACGATTCGACACACCAGGACGATCCACTAGCGCGCCCGTTCGGGCGCACCGCCGAGGAATCCGGACCTGGCGAAAATCTGTCCTTCGATTTCAACGACGAACAATCGGAGCCGAGCGAGTCCGGCGAGGCGGATGAGCACTTGATCGCCGATGACGGCGACAAATGGCAAGTCGGCGATTCCGATGGCGCCTTTGGCGCGGAGCGTGACCGCGATATCCAGGGGCCGCGCGAAATGCATGGCGACGATCGCGCCCCGGTTGCGCCGCCGGCGCGGAAACGGCGCTCGCGTAAACCGCCGCTGGACGACGAGTTCGTCGACGAGGGCGCGGCGCCGCTCTACAGCCGCGCCGTCAGCCATTCCTCGCGCCTGTTTCTCGGATTGTTTCTCGCCTTCGTGGCCGGGTATGGCTTGCTCACGTTGATAATTCGCGGTGCCCCGGTGGCAGCGTCCGAAATGCTGAGCCGTGTGCCGATGATCGGCGAGCGTTTCGTGCCGCCGGTCACAGCCGCGAGCCTGGTCGCGCTACGCAACGTCAACTCGAACTACCAGCATGTCAAAGGCGGCCATGACGCCCTGGTGATCACCGGCGAGGCGGAAAACGTCGCGGGCAGTCCGCTGCACGTGGTGCAGGTCGAGGTGAATTTGCGTGATGCGGCGCAACGCACTATCGCGAGCCATACGGTCTACTGCGGCAACAACCTCGCGCACAAAATGGTCGGCGAGATGACGCCACACGAGATCGAGTTCTTCCAAAAGCTCGACCCGCCCAAAAGCTTCACGCTGGCGCCGTCGGACAAATGTCCGTTCATGCTGGTCTTCATTGATCCGCCGGCCGGGGTAGCGAGATTCGACATTTCGGTGGCGAAGGCGATTCCGGCGGTGGTGGCGGATGCGGCCGCGTCCAACAGCTTCTGATGGCTATTCCTTGTCCCTCGCGACCATCTCCTCGTATTCGTCACTGTCCATGAGGTCTTCGAGGTCGCTTGGGTCGCTGACCTTCACCTTGATCAACCAGCCGTCGCCGTACGGATCCTCGTTTACGACCTCCGGGCTTTCCGGCAGGTCTTCGTTGACTTCGACCACGGTGCCGCTCACGGGAGCGTAAATGTCCGAGACGGCCTTGACCGATTCGACCACGCCGAAGGGATCGTCCTTGCTGACTTTTTCACCGACCGAGGGCAGCTCGATATAAACGATCTCGCCAAGCTGTTCCTGGGCGTGGTCGGTGATGCCGATGGTCGCGACCGCTTCTTCGGTAACCACCCACTCATGCTCTTTCGAATACTTGAGTCCCGGCGGGGCCTCCATCTTCTCCTCCCAGATTCTGCCGAGGCAGCGGCTCGGCTGAATCGCCGAACGCGACGAATTTCGGTGCACCCTTTTCATCAAGCGCGGCGTAAAACCCATTGTCAAGATTTCCGGGAAGCAATCGCGCAACGAAGATCGTTCACGCCGCCAACGCCGGTTGCACCGCTCACGAAATTACTGCGGTCAGAGCGGCGCGAGTCAAGCGCGTGCGGAAAATTTCACGCCGAATAGTTCACACGTCACGGCGCGATGCAATCCGAGGACGCGCCTATCGATGGCATTTAGCGGTGCGCTTCGTAATGATCAGCGGCGATTAATCATGGATTATTAGCGTTCATCGCGCGCGGCCTCGCGATGGTGGCGCTGGAGGATCGCCCTGAAATGCTGATCGGAGTGCCAACCGAAATAAAGCCTGACGAACGGCGCGTCGCGCTCACGCCAGCAGGCGCCGCCGCCCTGCGCCATCATGGGCACAGCTTGATAGTACAGCGCGGCGCGGGTGTGGGCAGTGGTTTCAGCGACCGCGATTATCGCGCGGCGGGCGCGCGCATCGCGGATTCGGCCGGCGCGGTATGGGACCGCGCCGCGATGGTACTCAAGGTCAAGGAGCCGCTGCCGTCGGAATACAAACATCTGCGGCCAGACCTTATCCTTTTCACCTATCTTCATCTCGCGCCCGACAAACGGCTGGCGCGCGAGCTGCTGCGCCGCCGTGTGAGCGCGTTCGCTTACGAAACCGTGCAACTCGAAGACGGCAGCCTGCCGCTGCTCGCGCCGATGAGTGAAGTCGCCGGACGCCTCGCCGTGCAAGTCGGCGGGTGGTGTCTGCAGGCGCAGCACGGCGGCGATGGCGTGCTGCTAAGCGGAGCGCCCGGGGTACGGCCGGGCAAGGTGCTCATAATCGGCGGCGGCATCGCGGGCTTCAATGCATGCCGGGTGGCGGCTGGCATCGGCGCCGAAGTCACTATCCTCGACGTGAATCCGTCGCGTCTGCGCTACCTGAGCGACCTGCTGAACGATAGGGCAATTACCGTGATGTCAAATCAGGCGACGCTGGAAGAAGAAATCCGCGCGGCCGACCTGGTGATCGGAACGGTGCTGGTGCCGGGCGGGCGGACGCCGCGGCTGATAACCAGAAAGATGGTCGGGCACATGAAACGCGGGGCGGCACTGGTCGACCTTTCAATCGATCAGGGCGGCGTTTCTGAAACTTCGCGGCCGACCACGCATCAAAAGCCCATCTATGTCAATGAGGGCGTGGTGCACTATTGCGTGACCAACATGCCGGGCGTGGTGCCTCACACCTCGACGTACGCGCTCACCAACGCGACGCTTTCGTATGTGCTGGAAATCGCCACCCACGGCCTGATCGAAGCGGGCGCGCGCAACATCGCGCTGCGCCATGGGCTCAATACTTACGCGGGCAAGGTTTCTCATCCGGCGGTGGCGCAGGCGCTCGGCGTCAAACCGCATTCGCCATGGAATTAGGGCGCCGCCGTGCCGGCGGTACGCCGGGCGCGATCACTGGCCCTGGACGATCGGCTTGATCGTCAGCGAGGAATGCAGATTGCCGAGCGCTTCCTGCACTCCTTTAGCCGCGATATCGTGCGCCCTCACCCATCGCCCCTGGTTCGAGATGAAAGAGGGAAGGTCGAGAATATTTTCGCTGAGCGCTTTCTGCTGCTTGGCGAACTTGGCGGTCCATACCTCCTGGCCCGAATGCTCGTCGACGTAATGCAGGGTGAAGGCGACCGCCGATGGCGTTTGCGCCGCGTAGCTGTAACCGACGCGTTCGCGATACTGGCTGACGGTGCCATAGATCACACCGTCAGCCGCGAGTTTCTTGCCGAGCGCGATCGCGTTCTGATTCATTTCGGCAAGTGTGGTCGGCGGCATCTGCTGCATCGCACCGTTAACATCGTCCGCCGGCACGACCTCCCATCCGCCCATCAGCGCGGCGCGCGCGTATAGATCAGCGGTGATCGCTTCGGCCGCGCCCGACTCCAATGTGCCGCCCACACCCGGCTCTTCGATGAGCGGCATCACGGCGATCTTGCTGGCGACAACCGCGTGGATGGAGCGCACGGCCTTGATCTGCAAGCCGGAGGTATCGGCGAATCCGGGCAATCCCGAAACGGTATTGGAAAACGCCTCGCCCATGGGCGAGTTCGCGATGCCGTGGCAGGCGGCGAGCGCGAGCGCCAATGCCGGCGCCAACGCCAAGGCGGCCATGCGGCCGAGCTTCACGGCGCCACCTTGATCGACAGTTCCTTGAGTTGGCGCGCGTCGACCTCCGACGGCGCACCGCTCATCAGATCGACCGCCTTCTGCGTCTTCGGAAACGCGATGACGTCGCGCAGCGAGTCCGTTCCGCACAGCATCATCGAGATGCGGTCGACGCCGAACGCAATTCCGCCGTGTGGTGGCGCGCCGTAGTTGAGGGCGTCAATCAGGAATCCGAATTTGTTCATCGCATCCTCGCGCGGAATGCCGAGCAGTCCCAGGATCCTGGTTTGCAGCTCCGGCCGATGGATACGGATTGACCCGCCGCCCAACTCCTGCCCGTTGAGCACCATGTCGTAGGCGAGCGCGCGTGCCTTGAGCGGCTCGGAGTCGAGCAGGTGAAGATCGTCGGGATGAGGCGCCGTGAAAGGATGGTTGACCGAGACCAGCCGGCGCTCTTCCTCGCTGTATTGGAACAGCGGGAACTCGGTCACCCATAGGAACTTGAGTTCGCCGGCGGTTGCGAGCTTGAACTTCGCGCCGAGCTGGAGGCGCGTTTCGCCGACCAGCGGACGAACCTTGTCACGCGATCCCGCGATCAAAAGCACAGTATCGCCGCTCTTGAGGCCGGCGGCGGCGGTCGCGCGCGCGCGTTCGCCGTCGCCGATGAATTTCGCGATCGGCCCTTGCCAATTGCCATCCGCGATCCGGGCCCACGCCAGGCCGAGGCCCTGGCGCGTGCGTATCGCCTCGGCCATCTCGTCCAGCTCGCGCCGTGAAAGCTGGTAATCACCAGGGAGTGCGAATCCGTAAATCGTCTCGCCGCGGCCGAGCACTCCGGCAAACACCTTGAACGATGTGCCCGCGAATGCCGCCGTCAGGTTTTTCACTTCGAGGCCGAAGCGCAGGTCGGGCTTGTCGGAACCGAAACGCTCCATC
>JBOHWJ010000367.1:0-4066 GCA_050736495.1 Binataceae bacterium (SeqCode)
GTCCACGTCTACCCATGGGCCCATGGCCCAGCCGAGACTTGGACTCCCTGAGCGATTTCAGGAGTGCGGGCGCATCTTGAGGCGGTCGGGCTGCGCCCAGCCTTCCTTTAGCGGCACCATGAAATAGGGCACCAGGCTCATCTTGCTGAACTTCCACTGGCCGTCGCGTTTGACGTACTCATCGTCGTAGCGCGCCGCGACCAAAAAGGATTCGCCGTTGAAGATCGGCTTGGCTTCCAGGTAGGCGAAGCCGTGGGCGTGGTCGCCGTGCATTTCGATGGTGTGGTTGTGGACGAATTGTTTGACCCAGGTGATTTGGGGCACCGCCTTCAATTCTTCTTCGGGCGTGCGCCGCTTGATACCACGGAAGAATTTATCAAGTTCGGCGCGGCCGTGGCACTTGCCCAGGTGGCCGAAGTCGAGTTCGCCATCAGCGGTGAACAGGCTGGCGATTTCGGCGCCTTTGCCCTCGTTGATATACTCGTGGTAGCGATAGCGCAGGTCGCGAATCGCCTCGCGGTCGGTAAGATCCTGCACTTTGGCTTCCAGTTCCTTCACGCGCGCTTCGAGCTCCGCCGCCATCGTCGCCCCTCCGGTATTTATGCTGATATAAGAACCCCTCTATCACGACCGCTCCGCCCGCGCCAAATCGCAAAAATGGGAGCGGCCGAAGTGTAATCTTCACTTGGGCGGCCGGGGTTGCTATTAGTCCCCGTGCCGAAGCCGCAGGGCGGGCCCAAAAAAGCGTCCGCGGCTTTTGGCGTGACCCCCCGGGATGTTAAGATTTGCCTAATCAACGAGGGCGGAGATATAAGTTACGCCCGCGGAACGAAATCCTGTCAGCAAAGCTTGGACTAAGCCGTGACCAAACGAAAGAAAATCGCATTCATCGGCGCCGGTAACGTCGGCGCCACCTGCGCGCATCTGTGTTTTCTCAGAAGCCTTGGCGATATCGTGCTATTCGACATTATCGACGGCCTGCCGCAGGGCAAGGCGCTCGACATGCTCGAATCCGGGCCGGTGCTCGGCGTTGACGTCAACGTCGCCGGCTCAATCGACATGAAGGACATCGAGGGTGCCGATTGCTGCGTCGTGACTTCGGGATCGCCGCGCAAACCGGGCATGAGCCGCGACGACCTGCTCAAGATTAACGCCACCGTGATGAATCTGGTCGGCAACGCCATCAGACAGCATGCGCCTGACGCGTTCGTCATCGTCGTAACCAATCCACTGGACGCGATGGTGACGCAGATCAAACGCGTGACCGGTTTCCCCAAAAGCCGCGTGGCGGGGCAGGCCGGCGTGCTCGATTCGGCGCGCTACCGAACCTTCCTCGCGGCCGAGCTGGGCGTGTCGGTTACGAGCGTGAGCGCGATGGTGCTCGGCGGCCATGGCGACGATATGGTACCGGTGCGCAGCTATACCACCTGCGGCGGCGTTCCCATCGAACGCCTGATCAAGCCGAGCCGTCTCGACGAGATCGAAAAGCGCACGCGCGAGGGCGGCGGCGAGATCGTCAACCTGATGAAAACGTCGTCGTACTACGCGGCAGGCGCGGCGGTCTATCGCATGGTCGAAGCGTATATCCTCGACCGCAAGGAAGTCCTTCCATGCGCCGCCTATCTCGAGGGCGAATACGGCGTCAATGGACTCTATGCCGGCGTGCCGGTGATTATCGGTGGCGGCGGCGTCGAGCGCATTATCGAAGTCGAGCTCACGGCGGCGGAGAAAAAGGCGTTCGAGAGCTCGATCTCGCATGTGCGCGAATTAGTCGAGGCGATGGACAAGGCAATTGGAGCTTAACGGACGCCATCGATGCCGGCGGCGCGCTTTGCTCGCGTATGCAGGACGCGGAAAAGTTTCGTGCAAGGGTAGGGCATGAACATCCACGAATTTCAGGCTAAGCAGATTCTCGGCCGCTTCGGCGCGCCGGTTCCCAAGGGGCAGCCCGCGAATACGCCGGATGAGGCGGCGCGCGCATTCGAGGCGCTGGGTCAGCAGACGGTGGTCGTCAAGGCGCAGATTCATGCGGGCGGCCGCGGCAAGGCCGGCGGCGTCAAGCTCGTGTCGAGTGCCAACGAGGCAAAGGAATTCGCAGCGAAGCTGCTGGGCAAGCCACTCGTCACCCATCAGACCGGGCCCGAGGGCCGTATCGTGCGCCGCGTCTACGTGGAGCAGGCGAGTGACATCGCACGCGAGCTTTACCTGGCATTGGTGGTCGACCGTAAAGCCGAGAGTGTCGCGATTATCGCGAGTACCGAGGGCGGAGTCGAAATCGAGGAAGTGGCGGCCAAGACCCCTGATCGCATTATCACCGAGCCGATCGAACCGGTAATCGGCCTCGCCGGATTTCAGGCGCGCAAAATCGCCTTCGCGCTCGGCTTGCGCGACAAACAGGTCGGCCAGTTCGGCGCGCTACTCGCCGCACTCTACCGCGCTTTCAACGAGACCGACGCCGTGCTGGTGGAAATCAACCCGTTGGTCGTGACCAAGGACGGCAACGTGCTGTGTCTCGACGCCAAGATGTCGTTCGATGACAATGGGCTCTTCCGTCATCCTGACATTCGCGAACTGCGCGACACCAACGAAGAGGATCCGGCCGAGACCGAGGCCGGCAAGTTCGACCTCAGCTACGTTCATCTCGACGGTAATATCGGTTGCATGGTGAATGGCGCCGGTCTCGCGATGGCGACGATGGACATCGTGAAGTACTACGGCGCCGAGCCCGCAAATTTTCTCGACGTCGGCGGCGGCGCCAATTCCAAGAAGGTCGCCGCGGCCTTCCGCATCCTGCTCTCCGACGACCGCGTCAAGGCGGTGCTGATCAATATCTTCGGCGGCATCATGCTGTGCGACGTACTGGCGCAGGGCGTGGTCGACGCGGCGCGCGAGGTCAAGCTCAGCGTGCCGCTGGTGGTGCGGATGGAAGGGACCAACGTCGACAAGGGCAAGCGGATTCTCAAGGACTCCGGCATTAAGGTGATTTCCGCCAACGATATGGCCGACGCCGCGCGCCGCGTGGTCGAAGCGATTGGCCAACGGGCATAGCACAATGAGCATCCTGGTAAACAAGAACACCCGCGTCCTCACCCAGGGCATCACCGGCGCGACCGGTCAAATCCATACCCGCGCATGCAGGGAGTACGGCACCCAGATGGTTGGCGGGGTGGTGCCGGGCAAGGGCGGCACCGACTTCGAGGGCATCCCGATTTTCGACACGGTCGAACAGGCGCGCAAGGCGACCGGCGCCAATGCGACTGTGATTTACGTGCCACCGCCGTTCGCCGCCGACGCCATCCTGGAGGCGGTCGCGGCCGGTGTCGAACTGGTCATCTGCATTACCGAGGGCGTGCCGGTGCTCGACATGGTAAAGGTCAAGCGCCACGTCCGCGCCAGCAAGAGCCGCCTCATCGGACCGAATTGTCCCGGTGTGATCACGCCCGGCGAATGCAAAATCGGCATCATGCCGGGATATATCCACAAGCAGGGCGATATCGGCGTGGTTTCGCGATCGGGCACGCTTACCTACGAGGCGGTTTACCAGTTGACCCAGCTTGGCATCGGACAATCGAGCTGTGTCGGTATCGGCGGCGACCCCATCGTCGGTACCAGCCATGTTGAAGTGCTGGCGTTGTTCAACGAGGATCCGGCCACGCGAGCTGTCATCATGATCGGTGAGATTGGCGGCACGGCCGAGGAGGAAGCCGCGCAGTATATCAAGCAACACATGAAAAAGCCGGTGGTTGCGTTCATCGCTGGACAGACGGCGCCCAAGGGGCGGCGGATGGGCCATGCGGGCGCTATCATTTCGGGCGGGCGTGGCACTGCGGCGGACAAAATTGCGGCACTCAAGGCGGCCGGAATCGCGGTGTCGATGAGCCCGGCTGACCTCGGCATGACCATGAAGAACGTACTCGAAGGTAAAGCCGCCTAAGGCGCAATCGCGGCATCTCAGTATAAACCTAAAGTAACAGTTGAAATAATTAATGGAACGAACCTTCGCGATTATCAAACCCGACGCCGTGGGCCGCCATTTCACCGGTGATATCATCAAACGGATCGAGAG
>JBOHWJ010000368.1:0-1862 GCA_050736495.1 Binataceae bacterium (SeqCode)
GGTCGCGGCCCGGATGGCGATCTTCGACTTCATCGAGGGCTGGTACAATCCGCACCGCCGTCATTCCGCGCTCGGCTACCAGTCGCCGCTTGATTACGCACGGGGAGCTCCAGACCGCGGCAACCAGGCCGCAAGGACCGTGGCCGGCGCGCGCACCGCTTGGCCGCCGAAAACCACGGCGTCCGGCGCGCCGCACGCCGCGCCGTCCACGAATCCAAAACCCTGCAGCTTTTCGGCCTCACCCTCGGACAGCTTGGAGGTGAGGCCGAAAAGCTGAAATTACAAATCAGTCGGCAAACCGGACTTCGGAGCTAAACCATCGAATCAACCAAGCCTCAAACCGTCCACCGCAACGGAGCAGCTCCAGTCTGCCAGGCACTTCCACCTTGGCCCCGATTGGCTGAGAAAGCGCTTGCTTGCGCTGGTTAAGAATCACGTCAGGCCTGATCTACCCGGCCGTTCGCCGGCTGGTGCGGGGCCCGTTCGAAGAGCAGCATGTAGCGCCCGCGCGGCGCGAGAAAGCTGAACGCCTACGAGCCCATGGCGATAGGCTGACAGCTACCCTTATTTCTTGCCGATTCTGCTGCCGAGGAAAACGCAACTCGGCGGATGGCGTCGCGATGCTGACGCGACGAGCTGTGAGTGTTTGTTGCTTATCGTTTAGAGACCCGCCGTTCGCCACCCAGCGTTCAATTTGCTCCCATTTCATCGATACCTTCTGCCGATGTTTATGGCCGTTATCTGTCCGTGGCAGTTTCCAGCGGCTAACCCGCAGGTGCTGTGATGCTTCGGAAATCGTCATGAGGGTTTCTCGTTTCATTTACTCACCCCACGCGATGTGTTCAGTTGGCACAACGTAATCGTTTTGCGGCTGCGCAGCAAACGATTTACACACTAGTCATTATCGATGGCCCTTGTCGATATTTGGTAAAGATCAAGTCGACGATCACGGCACCGGATAAAAGGCAAGCGCGATAAGATCCGCTTAGTGCCGGTTCATGCGACGGCACCAAGGCCTGATTCACGAATGCTTGACGCTGGCTGGCCAGCTTGAGTTCGTACAGGTCAATGACGGCGGAAACCTGGTGTCTGAATTCCAGCCGCGGTGATACTGAGCCTATCGCCATCGCCCTGGAGCAGACCTCGCGAGCGCAATGCGCCAAGATAGTTGCTGAATCCCCCGCCGGTGGCGGCGTAACCGGTCAACACCGCCACCTGCACCTTGCTTCTACCCTCTGGGTATTGCGCCAGCGTAATGAGAATCCGGCGCTCGCCGGAAGCGAGTTTTGAGTGGCCCGTCCAAAGTTTCGGCCGGCGTAGGACGATGATTCCCTGATTTAGGAGCACGCTCGGGCCGATAGTTGAACGAGACGCCTGGCGTCTCGACGACTGGGTTCGCCCACCCGCTTTCGACGTTCTGAAGCGACACTTTAAGTTTCTCGACAGCTTGTCCAACGGAGGAGGTCGCCCCAATCATTTTCCAGAAATGCGCCCTGCCCTGCTCCAGTTTGCGCCGCCACTCGGCGCGTTCCCGCTCGAGCGCCGACCTGACTGCGCGCTCAACAACGCTGGGATCGATCTGCGCTGTTGTGCTTGTGCCCATCAGGCGTTTAATTTCCCGCTCCAGCTCCACGATCCGGCGGCGCGCCGGATCGAGTTCTCGAATTTCGTCCTCCGCCTCTCGCGGCAGGCCCGCGAACTTGCCCAGCACGCCGCGAATTGTTTGCGATGGCACCGATGCGCTGAGCAGATGACGTTGGTCGGGCCGCGGATGGGTGGTGCGAACCTGGTCCGAGCAGAAGTGTACGACGCCGGACTACCCAGCGCCGGGCCGAAGGCGTAAAACGCGGTCGGCCTTGGAG
>JBOHWJ010000369.1:0-12920 GCA_050736495.1 Binataceae bacterium (SeqCode)
GAACGTTATACCAACGAGTCGCGCCGCCTCTTCAACGTGATGGACAAACGCCTCGGCGAGGTCCGCTTCCTCGCGGGTGACTATTCTATCGCCGACATCGCCAGTTACCCGTGGGTCGTCGGTGTTCGCGGCGAACCTGAACAATTGGAGAACCGGCCAAACCTCAAGCGCTGGCTCGACGAAATTTCCGATCGTCCCGCGGTCATGCGCGGTATGGCGGTGATGGCGGATCTGCCGCAGCAGCCGCTGGATGACAAGGCGCGATCGATATTGTACGGCACCAAGCAGTTCGAGAAGCGTTGAGCTGAAATGCGGCCGTGCGTGCGGGCCAATGCGGCGGTCGCCAAGTGCGCTATCGTCCTCAAGTTCGCCGTCGGGGAGGCTTCGCGAAATGGCCGTCGAATTTATCGGAATGATAGGCACGCGCGCGGCATCCAAGATTCATCCGCCGGCGGGCCCCGCGATCGACATTGACTATTTGCGGCGCTTCTCGCAGGCGTATGAGCAAACGCGCCCGCGCCGGCCGCCGACTCGAGGCTCGAGTATTATGGCTGGGCGTGACTGATTCGCGGCTTCGATCCACTTGAAGGCGTGATCGATCTATGGCGGCGAATTGATTCCATGCGCGCGGCGGTCGCGCACCGCATCAGGCCGGGTAACGGCGCGCGGCGCCGAATAGACTGCTACGGGGCCTTTCGTGGACGCCGCGCGGCGCGGCGTCCACCTGCCAGCCCATGCTCAAGCTCAATGCGGCCTCCCTACGGAGTGCCGAACCACTTTTGGTAAATTTGCCGATATGTGCCGTTCTCACGAAGTGCGATTAATGCCGAGTCAACCTTCCTGCGCAGGGGACTGTCCGGCTTAAAGAGCATAGCGACCGGCGCAGAGTTAAATTCGGGACCGACCAGCTTTACATGTCCCTTACCATCGTGCGCCGCATAGTAAAGGAGGATGGGGGCGGCGGCAACGACGGCGTCCACTTTCTTGTCAAGCAGCGCTTGAAACATCTGGTCGGCCCGATCGAAGGTTTCAACCTGCGTGTTCCGCGCTCGAAAGTAATCAACCGCGGTAGAGTTCGCAATTGTGGCTACCTGTTTGCCGGGCAAATCGTTAGGCCCTTCAATCGAGCCGCGAATTTGTTCCATGGTCAGAGTCGCAGTCAACTGGGCGGTGTAGAAGGCAACGAACACGACACCGGCGAACATCCAGACCAAAGCGAGAACGCGCCCGAGCCAACTGCTTGGCAGGCCCTGCATCTGTGACACGAGAGCTGTGCCGGCCCAAATCAGGGCGCGAAAAATCCCCGGAACGTACGCTTCTCCTCCAGTAATTCCGTCTTTGCGATGTCTGTCCAGGAGCCAAATTACGTGTGCAGGTATCAGCATCAGGACCAGGCCGATGCCGAGCCAAAGAAGCATTGTCGGTGAAAGCAACAGCCGCAGCAGGTCCCGAAACGGGTCCGGATGCGAGGGCCCTCCGCCGGTGTCCCTCACCATTATCTGTAGTCCGGTTTCTAAGATCGGGTAAGAGAAATCGAACTGAGCATCACGCGCGGAAGTCACAAAGACGGGTGTGACGAGGAGATCAACTTTGTTCGACCGCAGGGCTTCCGAGACGGCCGAGATGTCAGAGACGACCTGGTAGTCGGTTTTGACTCCCATGCGCGCGGCAATCGCATTCCAAAGGTCGATGCTGAATCCGGTCAGAACACCGTTGTTTTCAATGACTAACGGTGTAAGGAGATAGGCCGCGACTCTGAGTTCGGACGTTTGTTCTTGTGCTCGCGCGAGGGATGGCAACATTGTCAGATGCCAGACCAAAAGCGCGAGCGCGGCTGCGTGACGGCGCTTCATTGTTTAAATTCTGAAGGTCCGGGTATGTACATAAGATTATCGCACCGCGATCCTGAGCAAGCAGATTGTCAGGAATCTCTAATGGGGGGTGTTGGCGGCAGCCCGGCCCACTCCACCATTGCTTCCAAACGAGGGATCAGTGGCGGCACCGGACTGCGCCAGCGGACTAACATTGCCTGGAGGCGGGTAAAACCTTGGCTGACCTTGAACGCCTGCTCAATGAGGTCGTCCACTCGCACATCGCCAAGTTGGTTGGCGCCCACCGAAATCTTAAATTGTGCGCGAATGGCCTTGGCAACGCTTCCGCACGCCAGAATCCCGGCACGATCATCGCTCGTGGTTGCCGCCCTCCAGTATCCCGCAAAGATCAGATCGCGCACAGTGGCAACCCAGGACAAGACCGCAGGCAATGCTGATTCCTCACCGCCAATCAGCAACGCTACCCGGGTATGTCCGAAACAGATATCTCCCAGCGCCTGGCCGAGCACGTAGCGAAGTTCTTCAAGCTCGAGCGCGTCAATCAGAACGGACGGCAGGGCGATGGCGTAAGGCGCCACGAGTCCGAACGCATCGGCCCTCCAGATTTGCTTCCGTATGACAAAGACCCGCGTTGGCGGAGCATGGAACCGCTGTCGCAGTTCTTCAACAATTTTGTAGATAGCGGGGAATTGGGTCGCGGTCACTTCCGCACCCATTAATGTGTAGGAGGTCGTCGCCTGCATAGCGGTGAGCAGCATTGAGAGATAGACCACCACACCTGCGACCAAGGCCTCTTTCTCGCGAAAGACAAATCCCGCCGCTCCCAGGATCGCTATCGCGATGAGCGCAAGTCCAAGCGTCCGGTACTCCGCCGGATCGCGATAATCCAGGAGCCGCGCATCTTCGAGGGCTAAGGGCGGCTCTGGAAGGTTCAGTCTCCAGCCGTGGCGCTCGAAAAGCGTGGTTGTCGTCTCCTTAGCGGCAGCATCGTGCATATACAAAGTCGCCCTCGGTGATTCCTCCCAGTTTTTTTCCACGCTTCTTCATTTCCCTCACAGATCAATTGACGGTATAGCCGCGACCCTGCAAGCAGGCCGACATCGCGCGCATATACGCTGGCCGTGCAGGGTTCCCGGCCACCGCCCTGTCGGCCTGAGCGTCAGCTTGCCGCAGTCTTTCGTCGCGGCGGCGGAATCCGCCAGCAAGCCCACCCATTGCGGCGCCAGCGGCAGCCCCTTTACCCGCGTTGCCCGTTATGGCGCCACCCACTGCGCCCAACGCCGCACCTCGTCCAGCGCCTTGGAGCGCATGAGGTTTCGAGGGCTGGTATGGTTGAGCGGGTTGAGCGTTCGCGGTCTGTGGTATGCTCGGATCAAACCCCGTCTGCCGCACAGCCCACGAATGGCATTCATATCGGTCTTTGTCTTGCTGCGCCTGGCTCTGCCCTTTGGCCGGATAGATGAACATGTCGTTGTTCTGTGCGCTCGCGGCATCAACGCCGAGAAGCACGAAAAGAGCGACCACTCCACCGAAGAACTCTCGTCGAACGAAAAAAGGCATGCGAACGTTTTTCATTTGCGCCTCCCGCTAACAAGCGAATCGCTTTTCCCAAACCTTGTGCGCCCCCTGTTACGAGAGCCACTTTGTTGTTCAACTTTGCAAAGCTTGAGCACTTCCATGATTTCTTCCATCGATGCTCCGACCTTCAGCGCGGCTTTGATGTGCCGCTGGGTTCCGGGAGCGTACATGTGGGTGTAAGACGCATCGAAGGCTATGCTCAGCAGTTGAGCTTGGGCGTCATCAGTTCGCTGCTGTAAATCCATTCCTCCAGACTTATTCTCGGAAAATCATCGCTATCAACGCCACGATCCCCGGGGCCGGAGCCGCATCCGCAGTCAGATGGAAATGGAGAACGTTGCGGCAAACCCGTCCTCGCCCGCGTGACTTGCGGGGCGTCACTTCGTAGCGAACTGGCCCGCGATCGGGTGTCCATCGGATCCGCTGACCGGCGGATGGAGTCGTCCGTCAGTTTCCTTCACGATGAAGCCCAGTTGACCATCCTTGCGGTTGGGCGGCAGGCCAAGATTGGCGAGCGTCTCATCTGGGCTGTTGTACCAGGTGCCGATTTTAAGAATCTGGCGCGCCTCGTCCGCGGTTGCGATCTTGCGTCCCAACTCCTTCGCGATTCGGACCACCTGCTCGACCTGTTGCACGGAAGCCATGCGCACGCTCTTGTGGCTCCAGAGATTATCTTCGATGCCGACCCGGATATGGATGCCGAGCGCCACCGCCATCGCCGCATACGGTGCCACCGTCCGCCACAGCGACTCGTACGTCGCGACGGAGCCGTGGGGCGAGCGACGGACCCACTCCATGAAATCGAACGGATTGCGGCCGCAGCCGCCGGCGCCGCCGATGGCCGTCATGGTGTGATTCAACGGTCCCATGTACACGCCAGTGCGGATGAGATGCTCGATCGCCTCGAGAGTGTGGACATGAGCCATCGCGAACATCGGCTGGATCCCGTTCTTGCGCAGCCGCTTGAGGTGCTCGATGTAAAATTCGGGTGTGGCGTCGGCGACCATGTTCTGATACGCGGCCCGCATCGCGGGATTCGCGAGCTGCGTGCCCTGAACGTCGTCCGGCGTCGTGAGTGGCAGGATATCCATCTGCGTGGTCCCTATGACGATCGTGATCTGATCGGGTTTGGGATTCAGCTCAGTCAGCATGTGCCGGGTGTCATAGCCGAGCCACTGCGCCTTTGCGTCGTCGTCGGGCGGTGCGAACGAAATGGACCCTCCGACCTGGATGATCATCTTGGGGACGGCCTTTCGCAGCCGCGCGATCTGTTCGTTGAACTCGTTGATATTTTTCGAGCCGTGACCAGTCTTCGGATCCCTGACGTGAAAGTGCAGCACCATTGCGCCGGCGTTGTAGCAATCCACCGCCTTTTGGGTCTGTTCCTCCCACGTTACCGGAATGTCTTCCGGGTAATCGCTCGGAAGCCATTGCGGTCCATATGGCGCCACCGTGATGATCAAGGGCTGCTGATTTTCGGGAAGGAGTGAGTCGTTGGTGAAATACATTTTGATCCTCCTTTCGGAAATTTTGACTTCCAACTACGCACTTACAGCCATTGGACCGGCGAACAGGTATATCTTCCAGTTGCTCGTCAACTATTAAGGACGATACGGCGCGATCGTGATCATCAAAGGCGAGATATCGCACAGGGGCACGCTTGCGGCAATTGGACGATGGTCCTATGCCGATGCGACGGTTTCCCGCGACCAAGAATTCGCACGCGACGCTGGAGTGGAACCAACCCCTGCGGTAGAAGAACGGCCAAAGTCTGCCGCAGTCCATCCACGGAGGACTTGACAGTCATAGTCTTGCGCGCAAGAGATTGCAGCGCTGTCGGGGAGAATTCTGGTGCCGAGGGCGGGACCTGAATGTGTATGTGCTTGCGCAAGGAGGATTTTGAGCGCCATGCGGGTGGATGATCGCTGATAACGCGGCGCAGGCGCAGCGAATTACTGTCTATAGTTTTGTGATAACGGGTGTGCGGCTGCCAGACCATCGATATTCATAGAAGCCGCCTTGGCGGACGTTGCCGACCAGGCGCGGACGGAAGCAGACCATGCAGGTCCCGCCGTGATCGCGCACGCTCGGGTAGACGATGCCGTTGGAGCCGCCTTCGAGCAGGGTGCGCCCAAGTTTCTGCGACGCTTCGTAACTATCGGGTTTCAGATAACGTGAGAAGCGCCCGCGCGAGTCGCGCAGATCGTGCATGCCGGCGTTGAAATCGGCGAGATAGTCGAGCATTTGAACGAAGGTCTCGAACCAGCCGCCGATCTCTTCGAGTTCGCGCGTGCGGCTGTGAACCGCCTCCGCGTGAGCGGTTCTTAGCGCGAAGCCCGCGTACCAGGCGCCGCGTGCGGCGTCGTTGAAACGGCCGCCCGCGGGCCGCGGATGACAATACGCCGCCATCACAACGGTCGCCATCGCCCGCCCGATCACCCATTCGTCCCGCGGAATCGTGTGCAGGACGCCGAGTTCGTTGCTGATACGGTCGTTGGTCCAGCCCTCGAGCTCGAACACGGCGTCAAGATCTTCGGGCGCGGCGACCGCGTCGAGGATGCCGGCGGACGGATAGCGGCTCGGGATTAACCGATGGGTGTTGCGCCGCGCCAGATGGCGCACGGGCGGTTTCAGTTCCACGCGCCCCGGCGCGAATCGAGCAGGCGGCGCACCTGGTGGAGCGCGTCGAGACCGCCGTCAATCATGAAATCGAGCGGTGGCCTGCCGCCGAACAATGGATTTGCGTTGCGCAGTTTCACCCATTGATCAGCGAGTTCCGGCTGCGGATAGAGAATGTGCAAGGCCTTGTAGATGCCGAGCATCAGCGAAAGCCGTGTCAGCATATCATAGGAGAGAGTGCCGATCTGTCCGGCCTTGTACTTGTGATAAGTCGACGGCGCCGGCCATCCGAGCAATCCGCGCTGCTGATTGACGCTCAACTCCCATGCCCTGGCGAGGTTGAAAAAGGTGCGCATGGCAGGGCCGGAGAGCCGCCGGCGCGCTTCGGGGCTTTGGCGTTCGCGCGCTTCGCCACCCGGATGGGTTCTTGCTGGTTCGGACGCGGCCATCATTGTGGCTCCATATGTGGCTACACTAGTCCATATATGGAGGTCCGGCAAATCGATTCGCAGGTTCCAAACGGTCCGCTTCCGGCGTGTTACCCCGTATTCCGCGGATTGCGCTAAAGTATGGAACACAAATCGCGGGACGGAAAGGGGCTGTTCTATGGCGACGAATCACAAGTCCGGATCGGCCACGCTGCGCGCGCGCATCAAGCATCCCGTTATCGACTCCGACGGCCATTGGATTGAATTCGAACCGACCCTGCTCGACTACCTCGACGAGGTGGCTGGTCCGGCCATGGTCGATCGCTTCCGCCGCGAGGATTATCTCGCCGGACTGGGCAGTTGGTCGCGGATGACGCCGGAGGAGCGGGCGGCGCGGCGTCCGACGCAGCCGGCCTGGTGGGGTATGCCCGCGAAAAATACGCGCGATCGGGCGACCGCGATGCTGCCGCGGATGCTCCACGAGCGCATGGGCGAGATGGGTCTCGACTTCACCGTCGCCTACCCGACGCTCGCGTTGTTTTTCCCGATAATGAAGGATCATGACGTGGCGCGCGCCGCCTATCGCGCTTACAACGTGATGGCGGCGGACCTGTTCCGTGGCCTCGGCGATCGCCTCACGCCGGCCGCGTGCATTCCCATGCATACGCCCACGGAAGCGATCGAAGAACTCGAGTTCGCGGTGGGCAGGCTGGGTTTGAAGGCGACCATGATGACCAGCCTGATGCGGCGGCCGATCAAGGCGGCGCAAAAGGACGGACAAACAAACCGCTACGCCACCTGGCCCGACGCGCTCGGGCTCGAAAGCGAATACGATTACGATCCGGTGTGGGCCAAGTGCCTGGAGCTCAAAGTCGTGCCGACCTTTCACACCGCGTCGCAGGGTGTCGGCACGCGCATTTCATATTCCAATTTCGTTTACAACCACATCGGGCATTTCGCCGCAGCCGGCGAGGCGGTGTGCAAATCGCTGTTCATGAACGGCGTGACGCGCCGCTTTCCGGCGCTGAAGTTCGCCTTTCTCGAAGGCGGTGTCGGCTGGGCCTGTATGCTTTACAGCGACCTCATCGGCCATTGGAAAAAGCGCAATCTCACCGCGCTCGATAATACCAATCCGGCCAACCTCAGCGTCAGCATGCTCGCTGATTGCTTCAAACGCTACGGCACCGATTCGTTGACGGCCCATATCGGCCAACTCGAATCGCTGCGCCATCTGCTGGGCGACATCGAACCAGCCGATGATTTCGCGCGTTGCGCGATCGGGCGTGCCGAGGATATCCGCGACCTGTTTGTGCATAACTTCTACTTTGGATGCGAGGCCGACGATCCGATCAACGCGTGGGCCTTCCGCGCGAGGAACAATCCGCACGGCGTCAAGCTGCGCGCCATTATGGGATCGGATATTGGCCATTTCGATGTCGTCGATATGGCTGAGGTACTGACCGAGGCGTATGAATTGGTCGACCACGGACTGATCGACGAGGGCGACTTCCGCGATTTCGTGTTCGGGAACCCGGCGCATTTGTGGGCGGGCGGCAATCCGGATTTCTTCAAGGGCACAGTGGTTGAAAAGCAAGCGCTGGACTTTCTTGCGCATGAGCGCGCGCAGCCGCAAACCGCGGCGGCGGGATCGTAGCAAAGCGCGGCCCGGGCCTGGCGGCTTATAGCGCACTCGATTCGATGATATCGAGCCCGCGCTGGCGATCAATCAGATAAATCAGGCCGCGGTCGTCGATTGTGACGTCATTCGACGAGACGCGCGTGTGGCCTTCCGGCACGTCCGGCGTGTAGTAGCCGGCTTCACGCGGTGCGAACGGGTCCGAAATATCAACCAGCCGCAGGCCGCATGAGAACCATGCGAACGGTATCACCAGTCCCGCCACGCGCTCGGAGGGCTGATGACAGCCGGTCATGTCGGGTTGCGGCGAGCCATCACGATCGAGTCCCGCAACGCGAAAGGTGCTGATGGGCACGGGCGCGGTCTCGTCCGTGATGTCGTAAATCCATGCGAATGACGGCGGCGCCGGTCTGAGCTTGGCGACGTCCTCGTCAGACACGACCATTACGCGGCGCCCGTTGACGGTGTGGCTGATGGGCAGGCAAGTGTGGGTCGGTGAGGGATAATTCGCGCTGGTATTGAGATGCACGACCGTGCGCGGATGCGCCATGTTTTCGATATCCAGGATGACGCGGCCGTAGTGCCAGTAGCTGACGTAAAGGCGGTTGCCCAGGCGCAGCGGATGATGGCAGCGAAGCTCGCGCTGCTCGGTGCCGGGATACTGCTCGCCGCCGGCGGTCCATTGGCCCGGCGCGGCCCAGCGCCCGACTTCGCGCAGCCGAGCCGGGTCGGCGAGGTCGAGGATCATCATGATATTCCCGGTATAGCCTTCCGCCGTCGGCGAAATATAGGCGTAGCGCCCGTCGAAGGAGAATCGATGAACGCCGCCGCCCGCTGTCCGCCATTTCGTGATCAGTCTCGGCGAGGCGGGATTAGCCACATCGTAGATCCCGAGACCGCCGCCAAATTCGGGATTGTCGTGACCATAGCGCTCGTTATTCACGAGCATCACGCCGTTGGCGGCTCTCACTTTGTGCGAATGCCAGCCCTTGGGAATCTCGACGCGCGCGCGCACGCGCGGCTCACGTGGATTCGATACGTCGACCAGCGTGGTGCCGTCCGGATGATGCATGTGCCCGATGAAGAGCGTGCGGCCATCGACCCACACCTGCCCGCCACCGGGACAATCGAGATGCCCGACGAGCCGGGTATTCAGCGCCTCGGCCATTGAATGTTCTCCATGAGAGCGTGCGATCCGCCGCTGTTCATCCGCCGTACAACAGGCACAAGATCTCACCATTCGCTGAAGAAATCGAGCACGCATTCGAATGCCTATTTGACAATCCGTTCTGGAATCTATTTCGGAAGCGGGCCGCGATGGGAGCGCGTCGCGGCGATTTTCCTTGACGAACGATGCGAATGGGGACCAACCTCGTTTGGCGAATAGGTCGCCCGCCTTTTGTGAGGAGTCATATCATGGCAGCAGCCAAAGCGTTTGGTACTCACGAGATCGACGTGGAAGACGTCGAGTACGTCCGCCATGGCGACAAACCGCTGCTGGCGCGTCTGTTCAAACCGCGCGGCAAGGGTCCGTTTCCCGCCATCGTCGAAGTGCATGGCGGCGCCTGGTGCATGATGGACCGTCTGCGCGACACGCCTATCAACGAACCGCTGGCGAAAAGCGGCGTGGTGGTGATGGCGCTGGATTTTCGCATGCCGCCGGAAGCCTCCTACCCAGCCTCGATGGCCGACATTAATTACGGCATCCGATGGCTCAAAACGCATGCCACAAAATTTGGCGGTCGTCCCGATGCGGTCGGTCTCATGGGCAGTTCGAGCGGCGGACACCAGGTGATGCTGACCGGGATGCGGCCGCGCGATCCCAGGTACGCGGCGATAGCGCTGCCCGCCGATGCGCCGGCGCTCGACGCCAGCGTGCGCGCAGTCGTCATGCTGTGGCCGGTGATCGATCCACTGGGACGGTACCGTTACGCGAAAAAGCTGAAAGAGGGCGGAAAGCCCTATCCGGAGTTCGCGGACATGGTGTTGCCGCTGCACGATAAATACTGGAAGACCGAGGAGGCAATGGCCGAAGGTAATCCGGCGCTCGCGCTGGAGCGCGGTGAGCGGGTCGACCTGCCGCCGGCGTTATACCTGCAAGGCGCCAGCGACATCGTTCATCCGCGTGAGCATCTCGACCGTTTCGTCGCCAACTATCGCAAGGCCGGCGGTCATGTCGAGTTGGAGCTTTACGAGGATGCGGTCGAAGGCTTTATCACGCGCAAGCCGGGTTCGCCCGCGGCCACGCGCGCGACTGAGAAGATCATCGAGTTCGTTCACGAGCAGGTGAGGTGAGATAAAAGAGAGGGCGCCGTGCAATCACGCGGCGACCAATGCGTGCTGCGTTTCACGCAGGCCATTCCACACAGCCGGACTGATATGGCCGCAACGGGGCCGGGGCGGCGCGACGGTGCGCTCAGCCCCACACCTCGCGTGCGGTTTCGACGACGAGCCTGAGCTTGGCGATTTGCTCGTCGGCGGTCAGGGCATTGCCCTCGACCGTCGATGAGAATCCACATTGCGGGCTCAGGCAAAGCTGCTCCAACGGGACGAACTTGGCGGCCTGGTCGAGGCGGCGCTTGAGATCGTCCTTGTCCTCGAGCGTGCCGCGCTTGGTGCTGATGAGTCCGAGCACCACGATCTTGTCCTTGGGCACGAAGCGCAACGGCTCGAAGCCGCCCGAGCGCGCGTCGGCATACTCGAGAAAAAGGCCGTCCACTTTGAGCTCGCCGAAGAGCGCTTCGGCGACGTAGTCGTAGCCGCCCGTCGCCACCCATGAGGAGCGGAAATTGCCGCGGCATAGATGCGTGCACACCGTCATCTCCGGCGGCTTCTTCGCGATCGCCGCGTTGATGAGTCGAATATAGGTGAGATGCTGGTGCTCGCCGTTGCCGCCGAGACGGCTGATGTACTCGCGTTGCGCGGGATCGTTAAGATAGGCGAGGCTGGTGTCGTCGAGCTGCAGATAGGTGCACCCGAGCTCGCCGAGCGCCTCGATTTGATCAGCGTAAACGCGTCCGAGATCATCCCAGAATTGTTCGAGGCCGGGATAGGTCGCCGCGTCGATGGCGGCGCGGCCACCGCGATAGTGCATCATGCTCGGCGACGGGATGGTGAGCTTCGGCGTTACCTTGGTGATGGATTTGAGGAACTGGAAGTCGTCGCCAAAGATGCACTTGTCGAGCCGCAGTTTGTTGTTGATACGCAACGCCGCGGGCGCGAATTCGAGGTCGCCCTCTTCGTTGTGGAACTGGATCTTGAGGCTGTCCCGGGCCTTGGTGACACCGCCGACCTGGTAGAGAAAATCCATGTGCCACGAGCCGCGGCGATACTCGCCGTCGGTCGCATCCTGGAGGCCGGCGTCCTCCTGCATCTTCACCACGTTGCGGATGCCGTTGTCTTCTATCCGGCGCAGTTCAGCGGGCGAGATACGTCCCTGCTGATGATCCTCGCGCGCTTGCAGCACTTCCTTGGGACGCAGGAGGCTGCCGACGTGGTCGGCGCGAAACGGGGGCTGATTACGCTTCATCGGAGTACTCCTCCATCGAGGGTTGTCTTGCACGGTTCGGAACGGGCCGCACGTTCGGTTCGCGCACTCCCCGGTTAGGCTGATGATCCGGAGTCTAATTCGTTCGCGCGCTCGCGAAAACCGCCCTTGCGCGCATGCCGATGGCGCGGAGCCCGTGAATCAGCTTGACAGGCAGGGCATCTGCGGCCATGAAGGAATTCATTGGGACCTCGCGCCGCATATCGATTGACCCATCACGTCAGGAGAGAAGGAGCGAATCGTGAAATTGCTATCGTTCGAAACCGACAGCGCCGTCCATGTGGGCGTGGCTCTGGCCGAGGGCATCGCCGATCTGACGCGTGGGCTGCGCGTTACTCATCCGGATCTGCGCGGCACTGACTCGCTGCTGACGATCATTCAGTCCGGCATCGACATCGAGAAGATTGGCGACGAAAGTATCGAGCGGCTCCGCGGCACCGGAAAGTTGGGCGAATGTCTGGCTACAGATCTGATGAAGTGGCTGCCGCCGCTCACGCGGCCACCCAAGATTTTGGCGCTGGCGTTGAACTACCAGGAGCATATCGACGAGAGCAAGCTGAGCTTTTTCAACGAGCCCATCATCTTCGCGAAGTACGCCAATAACCTGGTGGCGCAAGGCGGCGAGATTGAACTGCCGCCGTTCCCGCAACAGGTCGACGAAGAACACGAACTGGCGCTAATCGTGAGCCGCAACTGCCGCCACATCCGTCCTTCGCAAGCGCCCGACTACATCTTCGGCTACACCATATGCAACGACGTTTCCGCACGCGACCGCCAGCGCGAGCGCCTCAAGATGGGTCAGCCTTACGCCTATGCCAAGAATTTCGCGACCTTCTGCCCGATGGGACCGTGGATAGTGACCAGCAAAGAACTTCCCGATGCGCGCAACTTGAAGATGGAGGTGCGTATCAACGGCAAAGTCCGGCGCAGCGGCAACACCTCCGAAATGATCTTCGACCCCTTCGAAGTGCTGGCTTATTGTTCTGACTATACGCTGATGGAGGCGGGCGACATCATCTCGTTAGGCACTTACGCCGGTAACAAGCGTCTCGCGGCCGGTGACGAGGTGGAGATGGAGACCGAGCGGATTGGCGTATTACGCAACCACGTTGTGGCGGCGCGCGAGCCCTGGCGCAATTTCGCGGCTGAAACGCCGACCGGCCCGCTGGTCAAGGAGAAATAACACGCACCGTTGGCCCGCGGCATGCCATTCGTGTCGCGGTACATGGAGTAGGGCACCCGTGTCAGCCCCTCGTTGGGCCAGACCACGGGCGCTGAAG
>JBOHWJ010000370.1:0-3710 GCA_050736495.1 Binataceae bacterium (SeqCode)
GCATCGGCGCGCTGCGCGACGGCGGAACCGGTAGTCAAGAGCGTGCGATACGAATGCACCCTGACGCCGGCTCGGCACCTTAACGGGTCAGCTATCGCTATTGTATGACCATAAATTCCAGGAAATATACGAACGGGCTTTATCGAGTGTGGAACGCGATGTGCTTGGCGTTCGTATGGCTGCGCACCGAGTTCAGGGCGGCGCGACCGGTGTTCCTCTTCTTCCTGATCGGCTTCCTTTTGATCCTGCTGATCGTCAAGCTCGCCCTGGCGCGGTATTCAATCGAAGTCGGCACGCTGTCGCGGGCGTTGGTCGGTGCGCTGGTGGCAGCGAAGGTTACCTTGCTCCTCGACGAGACGCCGCTCGCGCACAGTTTAAAGCGATATCCCCGGATCTTCGGAATCACTTTGCAAACCATGGTCTATGGTCTGGCCGTGATCCTGTTGGGCATTGTCGAAAAGACCGTGGAGGCGTATCGGCACCTGGGTACGTTCGGCGCCGCATGGCAGGATGTAGGCCATCGAATGGAAATTCATCAACTGCTGGCGATAGCGCTCGGGACGAGCCTGATCTTCGCCGCGTACTTCGTGCTGTCCGAAGTCAGCAGAAACATGGGTGAAGGCGCTTTATGGGCGATGCTATTTGAGTTTCCCGCCGAAGCGGGCGGTTGCCACCGCGGCGGCAGGGGAATCGATTGACGGAGCGGATTTCACCCGAACGGCCGGAGACGCCTGGCTTGCTTTCTGACCGTTGGATGGGGTTTTCCTAAGCGCTGAATGTCGCGGGCGGACATCGTTATGATCCCGAAATGCCGGACAGTTGAAGCGTACTTTCGCCAGCGTGGACCTGGTTCCCGTGGAAGGGCGCGACTTCTACGTCTTCAACATTGGTGGCAACAAGTATCGGCTGATAGCCGCGATCCACTTCAACACCCAAAGGCTATTCGTGCGTCGCCTCGTAACGCACTCGGAGTACGACACGGAACGATGGAAGAAATCAAGACTCGGGCCGTTGAAGCGATGAAGAATTTTGAATCATTGGGGCCTTTCCTCGCGATCCATACAGAGCGGGAGTACGACGCGGCGGTCGAGCGCCTGAACGGGCTGATGGACGAAATCGGCGAAAACCCGAAAGACCCGCGTTATCGCCTGATCGAAACCCTGAACGTGCTTATCGAGGCGTACGACCGGGAACATCATAGCGTGCCGGAAGCTTCAGGTATCGAGGTGCTTCGCTTCCTGATGGAGGAGCACGGGCTCACGCAAAAGGACCTGCCCGAGATCGGCAGCCAAGGCGTCGTCTCCGAAGTGCTCGCCGGCCGCCGCCATCTCAACGTGCGTCAAATCCAAGCGCTCGCCGCGCGCTTCGGCGTTGACCCAGGGGCGCTCGTCGACACTAGCAGCGCTGTTCATACCCGACATCCTGAGCGAACGTCGTCGAGGTAGAGGGGCCACAGGTCCACGCGCCGCTTAAAGAAATCCACACACTGAAGCAAAGCAACTCGTTGCACGCATTCGGACACTTGACGTTAAGCCGCCGCTTTCGGTGTACAAATATGCACGGGTGGGCGGTTGTGGAATGTGAGGTGGGACCCGAACAAGGCCGCGAGTAATCTTCACAAGCACGGGGTTCGATTCGCCCAAGCGGTGACCGTGTTCGAGGACGACGCTATGCTGGCGATGCCGGATGACGATCCGGAAGAGGAGCGCTTCGTAGCGATGGGCGCTGGGTCCCTTGGAAGGATTCTCGTGGTCGTTTACGCAATTCGTGGTGATCGCATAAGAATCATTTCCGCCCGCAACGCCACTCGCCAAGAGCGGTCGCAGTACGAGAGTAGAAACAGATGAAAAGGCAATACGATCTCAGCAAGGCCCGGCGAGGTCCGGTCGTGCCTCCAACTCCGGGAAAGACGAGAATCACCATTCGGCTCGACAATGATGTTATCGAGCATTTCCAGGCGATGGTGGATCGCGCCGGCGGCGGTAATTATCAGACCCTGATCAACGACGCATTGCGTGACTACATCCGAGGCGCACGCCTCGAAACGGTCGTACGTCAGGCGGTTCGGGAGGAAGTCAAGGCGGTCAGTGAAGCCTTGGCGCGAACAGCATGAAAGAACCGTCTGACGAGCAACCCGGAATCACGGTCGAACCCGTGGTGCGGTCGGAATCATAGGACAACCTCTTTGGCGAGGAAACCCTGGAAATGACTCGGCTAGCCATACCTGTATTCCTGCTTGTCGGGGCAACTTTACTGCTCTTTCAATTTCACGCTGATGCATCGTCTTCGCCGGCTTGCTCGGTGGCCAATGCGCAGCAGGCGGCGCAGGAGTTAACGCCAGGGGAAAGTCCCGGCCAGATTAGAGCAGTTTTGTGCGACGACTTTCCCCGTTACCAGATCATGATCTTCCTGACGCGTGACTGGCACGCTGTCCGGCCGGGACAGAACTCCCAGCACGAATGGGCTGATGACAGTCTCGGCGTGGCAGACGCCAAGCCTGACCCCGGCGCGATTAAGATACTTCCCGACGGGGATCTCGTTGCAGACTCCGGGGTAGGCTATTTGGAAACGCTACGCTGGACCGGCGGAAATTATGCGCATTTTCAGGCCGTAGCTGTAAGCCCTCCGCCAGCCACTTCAAGCTGCTCATTGTCAGCCGCGCGGGAGCTGCTCGCGCTGCAAGGTGGCTACTTTCTTTCTCCGACTCCGGCGACTCTGGATGACGTCAATTGTCACGACTTTTCAAGGTACCGGCTGATGATCTTTTGGAGCGACGAGGGTGGGGATGGGACGAAGGTCTATTCGGTCTACCGCGCGGTGAACGACAAATGGGTTCACGTTCAGGACGTTACGGTTTTCCCATATCAAGAGTTGGGAATGTTGGAAAACGGCGACTTCTCGGAGCAGGGAGGAGGCCAGCACGCGGTGTTGCACTGGAACGGCACACGCTTTGTCACAGCCAAAAAATGGCTAACCCTCTCGTATTGGGATGGCCGACGGTGGGTTGAGAAAGCACTCGAAAAAACTGCGTCGGTTGCGGGCTGTTCGCCCGAGGAAGCGCGCGATGCCCTTGCCACTGTCATCCACGCCGCCCCGAAAGACGTAACACCGAGGGAACTTGCCTGTGGCGATTTCACCGGCCAAGGTGCGAAAGAATTCGCGGTTTCAATCCCAGCGCGTTGGGGGAACCCCAATTATGATAGCTCGTATATTGTCTCTCAGGCGGGCTCGCGGTGGCACATATTATTCAACGGCTACAACAGCAACCTGCATTGCATCAGACCCGACGGGCGTGGCGGTTTTGTCGGTGTTGCCGACACGCTCGATAAAGGGATGATGAGCGATCCCGCATGCGCCCCCGACGGAGAAAGATGCGAAGCACTTCGGCGCTATCGCTGGAACGGCGAGACCTTTGCCCTCGTGCAACGTTGGCACGAACCGAGGAGCCAAGGTATTGGGTCATGCTCCAACCCCGCGCCTGAAAAGGTCCATTGAAGGCGGCACCGCTTCGGTTACGCGCGGGATCGTCGCGAAAAGCGGGAATTATGTAGAAAGGCAAAGGATTTTGTGGTTGGTCGGGGCGGCCGGATTTGAACCGGCGACCACACGCACCCCAAGCGTGTGCGCTACCAGTCTGCGCCACGCCCCGACCGAATGGCGGGGACGCCCGCGCCATCAAAAACGCGGTCGCCGATGCCAACAATATAATC
>JBOHWJ010000371.1:0-13101 GCA_050736495.1 Binataceae bacterium (SeqCode)
GCGCGCAAACAGCCATTCGCCTGGACCGCCAGCGCCGACTCGATCCTCGATAAACTCCAACGACTTTGTACACTTATTAATGGGACACAACACTAGGGGTGGCGGCGGAGGTGGGGCCGCGCAGTACATTCCTGGCTCTCCCGGCGGGTACTGGTTGAGCCCCAAAACCGGGTTGTTAAGCACATCTTCGAGACTCGGAGTTGGAGTCGGTGTGGGCGTGGGCAGACAGAGTATGCCTACGCACAATCCAAACGGGTCCCTAAAATTCGTTGGACCGTTGAAGACGTAGCCGTACAAATTCGCATCGCCTCCGGCGAATTCGATCGGGTCCTGGGCGATGAATCGCTGGAAAGTCGGGCTGTAGTACCGAGCGCGATAGAAGTACAAGCCGGTGCCATCGTTTTCGCGGCCGGAGAACTGGTAGGAACTGGTATTTGCGACGCCACTCGCGGTGACGTTGCCAAAGGGTTCATATGTGTAGGCGGTCGCAATGGAACCTGTGGAGTTGGCGAGGGCAATCGTGCTGCCGAGCGCATCCGTCAGGAAGTTGGCCGTGCCGCTCGCATCAGTTCGCGTAAAGTACTCGTCGACGTTGAGGCCGGTAAGCAGATTGGCGGTGGGAGCCGGCGGCGTCGCGCCGTTCAACTCCTGCACCGGATTGAGGCCGTCGTACAGAAATTGGGTGGTCGCGCCGCCGACGGTCTTTTCCAGCCGTCGCCCGAAGGCGTCATAGACGAAGCTCGCGGAGACACCGCCGCTGATCGCGCTCAAATGGTTGCGCGCGTCCCAGGTGTAGGTGTTGGTACCATCGCCGGTCAGATTGCCGTCGGCGTCATAGCTTAGCGTCCGCGTGCCGAAGGCGGTCATGCCATTATCGGCGTTGAACGCGTTGCCGCTGACGCTGGCGGGCAGCGTCACGGACGCGAGGCTCCCGCCGCTCGCCATGCGGCGGCCATCCGCGTCATAGGTGTAGGTCAAATTGCCCAACTGCGTGCCGCCCGCGCTGTAGGCCATCGCGGTCACGCGCGAATCGTGGTCGTAAGTGTAGGCCACCGTCACGCCATTGGGGAGCGTCAATTGCGTGCGCCGGTTGGCGTTATCGTAGCTGAACCCGACGCTCTGGCTGCCCTGCGTGATGCCGGTCAGGCGGTTGGCATTGTCCCAGGTGTAAGCCACCGCGCTCTGTCCGGCCACGGTCATCGAGGCGCGGCGGTTGGCGTTGTCGTAGGTATAGCTGACATCGCCTTGCGGCGTCTGTTCCTCGGTCAGCCGATCGAGCCCATCATAGGTGCGTGCGATAGTCCCCCCGATGGAGTCCACCGTCTGCGTCAGCCGATCACCGCCGTCCCAAGTATAGTTGACGGTGCTCTCGTAGTTGCCGCCGTTCTGGCCGAAGCCGGCGAAGGCGCGCCGGCTGAGGCCGTCGTACTGATAAACCGTGCTCTTGCCGCGGCGGTCGGTGTACTGGGCGAGATTACTGTCGTTGTCGTAGCTGTAGCTTGCGGATTTGCCGAGCGCGTCGGTGCGCGTGATGCGGCGATTGCGGGCGTCGTAGCTATAGCCGGTCGTGTTGTTGTTGGCGTCGCTCACGCTCAGGAGATTGCCGTTGCCGTCGTAGCTGAAGGACGTGGCGCCGCTATTGGCATCCAGGATGTGCGTGATCCGGTCGAGGTTGTCGTAGGTTATCTGAGTCAGATTGCCGAGCGGACCCGTCACCGAAATCGTGCGACCGGCGTTGTCGGTGAGCAGGCTGGTGGCGTTGCCCGCCGGATCCGTGATTGAAGTGAGCTCACCCACGGTGTAGCCGAAGTGCGCGTCGCTCGCTGCGTCACGCACTTGATGAGCGTCCCGCCGCTTGGCGGTGCGCAGCCATAATCGCGAGTATCGCGGGAATCGGCACAGGATCGGCAACGAACAGCTTTTCGCGAGGCGAGCGGCGTTATTTTCTGCCAAACATGAAAGTTGTTCGCGGGTTGCTCTTCGAGAGATAGGCGCGAAAAGACTCGACGCCCCATCCGTGATCGACCCGCTCCCAGCCGCCGGCTGACATTTTCTGCACCCGCCACTCGCCAGTTGCGAGGCTGATGTAGACCGTGCGGTCGCCAATCAGAGAGGCGCTACCGCGCTTTCCGAAGCGGCGCAACCGGATACCGAATTCATCGAGCAACATCTCCCAATAAACCCAGGTCAAGCGCGTCTGTGGCGGTCGAGCGAGCCGGACGTTCTGCGGGGCCAGCGAGAAACGGTTCATTAGCGCCCGCTCGAGGTTGGCGGCGTTTTCCGCCTCTGCCTGAGAAGCCCCGGCTTCCGGCTTAACTCTGCGCAGAAGTTGGATTTTTCGAAGAGCGTCTTCGATCTTCATCCTTTTGTTCTTCGCCTGGTGCAATTGAGCGATCCATCCGCGGATCCGTCGCTCGGCCCCCTTTTTACCCGTTTAGCTGAAACTAAATTCACTTCAGCGGTGCAAGCTAAATACAATCAAGAGCAAAATAATCCTAATAATGACAATTTCTACTTAATATAGGTGGGCGTTGCAAGCTAAACGCAGTCAGACGCTCGGCGGCGCGTCAACAGCCACGATAAGAACTACAACTACTTGATTTCATTGCTTAAACTTGCGGATGAGATTGATCGCGTCAACGAAGAATAACGATTTGGAGTGCAGAATATGGGATAGCTGATGATAAGAACGTCAATTTGCAGCTTCGATATCTGAATATAATGTCAGGCGTGTCCTTTTATGGCATAGCAAAGCCTCAAGCGATCAACGCGCTCCGATTTGCGTGCTGAAAGCTCTTCGCAGCTTCAGAGCAGCTTCAACGTCTCGAAAAAGCGTCGAGAATTCTCGCGTTGCATTACAGGTGAGGCGTTCGGCGCTGGACGACGGTTGGAGGGCGCCGTCAACAGCGGTTGTCGGCCGTCGCCGGATCCTATGCCAAGCCGTGACGAAAATTGGACTCACGTTCAACGCGCGCCAGTCCTCAGACGACGGCGGTCGCGGCAAACGCGATTTAACCCGCGGCGCGCTCAGCCGCGGCCGTATTTTTCGTGGAAATACGGCAATACCCGCTCGCCCATCAGTTCGATGACTTTGAGCTGCTTATAGTTCTCCATCCCGGGCCAGCCGACGCGGAAAGTAAAGAAGTTAGTTTCAAGGCGCTCGATGCGGTGTTCCAACTGCTCGATGACGTCTTCAGGGTTTCCCAGAATGAAGCGGTCGCGGGCCAACTCGTCGAAGTCGACGCGGAACGATTCATTGCCCGGCAACACCTTGTCCTGACCCCATTGCGCGTACGCGGCATACTTTCCTTCGAGAAACGGACGGGCGGTGGCGATCGCTTCCTCGCGCGTCGGCGCGACGTGAAGCTCTTGCGCGGTCGGCCGCGTCGCCGGTACCGGATGGCAGTGCTGCGCCAGGGTTTCCTTGTAGAGATGCCATTGACGCTCGAGCGTTGGCATGGCGGCATGCGGATTGACCATCCAGGGATAACCGAGGCGCGCCGCGCGTTTGACCGCGACGTCGGCGTTGGCGGCGATCCACACGGGTGGATGCGGCTTTTGCACCGGGCGAAGGGTCGAGGTGGCGTGATGCAAGTGGAAGAATTTGCCCTCGAAAGTGATGTCATCCTCGGTCCACAGCCGCTTGATCAAATCGATCGATTCGAGCATGCGGCCGACCTTCTCGCGCGGGTCGATCCCGAATCCCTCGAATTCGATCTCGCGATAGCCGAGCCCGACGCCGAAAATGACGTGCCCGCCGCTCATGATGTCGAGCGTTGCGATATCCTCGGCCACCTGCACCGGGTTGAGCAGTGGCAACAACACGATTCCAGTGACCAGCAGCATGTCGCGGGCCTCCGCCGCCAAGCGGCAAAGCAGCGGCACGTTCTGTAGCGACTGGTAGGGCGGCGACAGGAAATGCTGTCCCGACGTGATAGCGTCGAAGCCCGCGTCACGGGCGAGGATGGTCTGCTCCACACATTGCCGGAAACGCGTCACTGGCGGGTCGCTGCGCGGATGCTGCGGCATTACCGAAATCCCAAATTTCACCGGCTCAAGTCTCCATACGCTACTTCCTGGTCCGACCGGCCTCGAGCGCGTCGAGCGCCTCGTTAACGAAGTAGCGTTCGTTGGGGTCGCGGTTGTCCAGTTCGGCCTGGTGCCGCGAAACCCAGTCGGCCAATGCGATCAACGCGGCTGCGGCGGCGCTGGCGATCCCGAGCGCTTTGGCGACGCGCTCCAGCCCGTCCCATAGCTCGTTGGGCAGTTCCAATTGCAAATGTTTTTCAGACATCATTCCTCATATAGTCTTGGCCGCTCGCGAACGTCAAAATGAAACTAAACGTGCCGGACCACAACAAATATCCGAGTGCGCTGGTCGAATACCTGGACGAAGGCCGGCTGCGGCCGGGCCTCGTCATCCGCGAACAGGGACAACAAGTTGTTCTGCTTGAACCGGGCGGACGTGAGCACCCGGTCGCGCGCGACCTCGTCCTGCTCGCCCATCCGGAACTCAAGGCCAGCCGCGAGAATCTCGCCGAGGTGGTCGCCGCGCTCAAGGCCGAACGCGAACGCCTCGGCGCCGAGCTAGATCTCAACCTGTTATGGGAGGTCGTGCGCGAACAGGGCCGCGGTTTCACCGCCGAGGAGCTCGCCGAGCTTTTCTTCGGCAAGCGCATCCCGAGCGCGACCTCGGTGATGCTCGAGGCGCTGTTGAACGACCGTCTTTATTTCGTTCGCCGCCACATGGAATTTGTCGCTCGCGGCGCCGAGCAGGTCGAACGTCTGCGCGTACAGTACGATCGGATTCGGCTGCGCAGTGAAGCCGGGCGCAAAACACGCGATCTGATTCGCGCAATACTCGAGGACGGCGCCGTGCCGCCGCCGAGCGAAACCGAAACACTCATCACCGAGTTGACCCGCTACCTTGAAAACCCCTTCACTCGCAATCGCGACCTCACCAGCATGATCGAGGCGTCGGTCACCGAGATGAGCCCAGCGGAGGCGGCCTATGGAATGCTGGAACGGCTCGGCCGCGCACCCGCGGGTCCGCGCTTCGCGCTGATCGGCGGATTGCGCAACGAATTCAGCCCCACCGCCAACGCCGAGGCGCGGGCGGTGGTCGCGCCGCCACGCACGGATGGCGCCGACACCGCCGCAGTCACTATCGATGACGATGACACGATCGAGGTCGATGACGCGCTTTCCTGCGAGCCGTTGGCGGACGGCAGCCTGCAGGTGCGCATCCATATTGCGCTGGTGGCCGATTTCGTCGCCAGGGGCGGTGCCATGGACAAGGAGGCGGCTGCCCGCGCCGCGACGGTTTATCTGCCCGAGGCGACCATCCGGATGCTGCCCGACCGCGTCTCGTGCGACGCCGCGAGTCTGATCGCCGGACAGGAGCGCCATGTGATGACCACCGATGTTCGGCTGTCGGCCAGCGGCGACTTGAGCGGCTACTCGATCTATCCGGCGCAAATCCGGGTCGCGACGCGGCTCAGCTACGATAGCGCTGACGCTTTCATCAGCGGCAGTGCGGTCCAATCACAGGCGCCGGAGGCACTTACGGTACGCCGGCTCTATGAGGCGGCGATGAGGTTGCGTGAGCGGCGGCGCAGCGCCGGGGCGCTCCTAATACAACGGCGCGAAACCAAAATCAAGGTGACCGACAACCAAGTCGAAGTAACGATCATCGACAATTCATCGCCGAGCCGGCAGTTGGTCGCGGAGTTCATGGTGCTGAGTAACCACGTGGCGGCGCGCTACGCCACCGAAAATCGAATCCCACTCATATATCGGGTGCAGCCAATCAGCGGCGGCGAACTGGCGAATCAGCGTCCGCGGCTGTCGCTCTATCCCGAATATCACGCCGGGATCGGACTCGATTGCTATGCGCAACTGAGTTCGCCTATCCGGCGCTACATGGACCTGGTGCTGCAGCGGCAGTTACTGGCCGTGCTCGCCGACAATGGGCAGCCGTCCTATCAGGCAGAGGAATTACTGACGATTCTGGCGAATTCGGAGAACGCGGAGGTCGATGGCCGCGAACTTGAGCGACGGGCCAAACGCTATTGGATCTTGCGCTATCTCGAAGGCCACGCGCTCAACCGCCCGCTGGAAGCCATCGCACTGCGTGACGGCGCAAGCGCGGAACTCGACGCTTACGCCGTCCGCGGCACACTTCATGGCGCCCCGAATCTGGCCAGCCAATCGCACATCCTGGTTCAAATCGCTCGCCTCGAACCGGCGCGCGGTTGGCTGACGTTCGATTATCTGGGTACGGTCCCGGAAATGACCGACAGCGCCACTTGACTGACAACCCTAAACGGCTCTTGCGTGAAATCGGCTAAACAGCTTTGCCTAGCGGCTGTCGCTCTCGGTGGAGCCGAAACTGTCCTGCTCAAGACGCCAGCGGTCAATTGACTCGACATTGAAACGCCAGTCACTGCCAACCTTGAAGGCCGGCAACTGACCGCGCTTAAGTTGACGATAGACTGTTGAAGGGTGAACTTTAAGGTAGTCAGACAATTCCTTAACTGTCATTACACGGCTATTATCAAGTT
Organism: Binataceae bacterium (SeqCode); assembly: GCA_050736495.1. Taxonomy (GTDB): domain Bacteria; phylum Desulfobacterota; class Binatia; order Binatales; family Binataceae; genus JBOHWJ01. The sequence continues at coordinate 6,564 of JBOHWJ010000371.1, forward strand.
TCATGCGGCAATCGACCTCCCTGCGATTCTTTGGTCCCCAAATTTGGACCAAACTAGGAAGACGCAAGTAACATGCCGTATCAAGAGGGCGCTGAAAGTAGCCCTTTTGGTCCTAATTTACCCGAAATGCCCTTTTTTCAGCGGCAAGATCTTGACGAACGACAGAAAATTGGCTTCGACCGCCTGCTGAAGCGGTGCAAAAGTGATCACTGCTCGTTTCAACTATGCAATGCGGATGGCTCTTTGCCACACCTCGCCGCGTCGCCTTTCAGATGGTCCTATCCATAATTGCCCTAGCTAGTCTCTGCCCATCCCTTTTAACCATCTAACCATGAAATTTGTAGTTCTTGCCTACACGCCTGAGCGAGCCAGCCGGCGGTCAAACAACAGTCGCACTAATTCTCTATATTCGGCGCTGATGCTCAATCCATCGGCGTGACGCGGTTTCCGTTACAACATTAGACCGTCTAAAATTGCTCGCGTCGAGCACCATGCTCAAGCGATCCCGTGAGCAAAGGTGGTCGTGCCGCCTGGTGGCGATGCGATTGCGGATCTCGACCGTGCGCGGGGGATAGCGCTGCCGCTCAGACCTTGCCGATCAGTTCGCGCTCGGTGTCGGCGATAAACTTGAGTACGCCAGCATTGTCGGCCGCACGATGGAGCAGGATGAGGCGGTTAACGCCGGCGCCGGCATATTGTTTGGCTGCCTCACAATCGATCCGTCCGCGTGGCGTCACGCTGATCTCGAGGTCCTCGAAACTGCGTCCGCTCGTACGGCATGCGTCGCGTACTCCCTCGACACATTTTCTGGTCGTGTCGAGGTCGAGCGCGAAGCCGTACCAGCCTTGGGCCAGGCGTGCGGCGCGGCTGAAGGCGTCCTTGGTATGACCGCCGAAGACCACCTCCGGATGCGGCTTCTGAAGCGGCCGCGGCATCGCGTTGACACCACCGAAGGAGACGAAGCGGCCGCGGTATTCCGGCTTCTCCATCGTCCACAGCGCGGTCATCGCCGCCAGAAATTCCTCGCTGCGCGGCCCCTTATGGTCGAAGGGTGCGCCGATCGCCTCGAACTCCGGCTTGAGGTAGCCGATGCCGATACCGAAGATCAGCCGTCCGTCGGAGAGCACGTCGACCGAAGCGAGTTCCTTGGCCAGCACTACCGGATTGCGTTGCGGTAAAATGATAATGCCGGTGCCGAGCCTGACCGTCCTGGTATGGGCGGCGACGAAGGCGAGAGCGATGGCCGAATCGATGAATGGTGTATCGGCGGGCACCGGCGACGGCGGCACCTGTGGATCGGGGAGCACGATATGCTCGCCCGTCCATACGCTCTCGAAACCCGCCGCTTCGGCTGCGCGCGCGGCCGCGCCGGCGCTGGCCGGGTTGGCGCACGGTCCCGTGTTGATTCCAAATAGTCCAAATTTCATAGGCGAATCCCTAACATGAGCGGGCCACAGCCGCCAGCGGATTCACGCGTTGAATTGACCATCAGCGGCGGCTTCTACATAATCGCTCGGCAATCCCGCGTTAAGGCAAGTGGCCGATGAGATGTCCCCAATGCGGTTTCGAGGCGGCTGTGGGTGCCGCGTTTTGCGCGCGCTGCGGCACGCGGATGATGATGCCGCGGCCGGAGATGAAGCATGAGTACGCGCTGGTCAGGATCCTGTCATCGTGGTGGCATTTCGGCGGCCGCCTGGTCTTGAGTCTGGGGCTTATGATCTTTGGCCTGCTGGTGATTCCAGCGCTCCTGCACAACGGGGGAGCGCACGATGTAACCGCACAGCAGGGCGTGCTTCTTAGTGCGACGGTGTTTGCGATCGGTGTGCTGATCTTCATCGCGACGGCAGTCAAACGCCGTCATACGGCGTGGAGTCTCACCTCCGAGCGGCTGATCGAACGGCGTGGCGTTTTCGCCACGCGGCGTCGCGAACTGGAACTGGCGGACGTGCGTTCGGTGGAAGTCGATCGCAGCCTGTCACAGCGCATACTCGGGCTGGGCGACGTTTCGGTTGCGTCGGCCGCGAGCGCTGAGTTCCTCATCCGGCTCGTGGACATTCCCGATCCCGAGCGTATAGCTGAAATGCTGCGGCAGGCGCGGGCGAAGCGGCTCGCCTGAATGCCGCTGTGGAAAATCTTCACGTGCCGGCCCCGCGATCCCTTTGCGCATGGCCGCGCGCATTTTCATAATTGGCGCAGTTGTAGCGGTTCGACCTTGGTGGTCGTGATTGCGGAGTGAACGGTGCGCCGGCATTGAGCAGACATCCCGACCTGCGTTACGAGCGGAAACTCTGGCGCGCCGGCATCCACGCCGTGGCTGGCGTGGACGAAGTAGGCGTGGGACCGATGGCCGGCCCAGTGGTCGCCGCCGCAGTGATTTTCGCACCCGAGGTATTCATCAAGGGCGTGCACGACTCCAAGCAGGTCTTGCCCGAAAAGCGCGAAGAACTGTTCGGTCGCATTCATGAGCGCGCGCTCGCAATCGGCATCGGTATCGCGAGCCCGGGCGAAGTCGACGAAATCAACGTTTATTGGGCCACCATGATGGCAAGCGAACGCGCTTTGCTGGCGCTCAAATCGGCGCCTGAGCATGTGTTGGTCGACGGCCGCCAAATCCCGGGACTCAAGCTGCCGCAGACCCATATCGTCGGCGGTGACCGCAAGAGCTTCTGTATCGCGGCGGCGTCGATCATCGCCAAGGTCACGCGCGACCGCCTGATGCTCGAATTCGACGCGCAATTTCCCGGCTACGGGTTCGCGCGGCACAAGGGCTATTGCACTGCGAACCATTTCGCCGCGCTCGCGCGGCTCGGCCCGTCACCAATTCATCGCCGGACCTACGCGCCCGTGCTGGAAGCGGCGCAGCGGAAGTTGTTCGAATAACAGGCGTCGCTCGCGGAGCCTGAGCGCCACTATCCCGGCCCACGCGGGCAAGGGAGGCAGTGATGTGTCCCATTGGCAGCCGTAGTGGCTCGTTAGCGAACAGGAGCCGGCGCGAAATCCTGCGGTATGCGGCTCTGGCAGGCGGTGCCCTCGCGTTTGGAATCGGCGGCAGCCCCGTATTCGCCGCCACGCCGCCAAAGGAAGCGGGACTCTCTTTCGAGGGCCTGCTCAAGGATGAGCCCGGCTTCCAGCCGCGAAAACCGGCGCCGCTGCCGCTGGCGGAGATTACGGGCTTTCTTTCGCGGCAACAGCTCGATCGCAACTACGCGGTTTATCGCGCCGCCTTCGCGAGCTTGCTTGCCGCGCGCGACGCACTCGCAACCGCGCCGCGCGACGCCGCTCATGCGAACCAATATGCCGCCCTGAGAAGGCAGCAGATGACCGCCGCGAATGCGGTCTTGCTGCACGAGTTTTATTTCCGCAATCTTGCCGCGGCGCCGGTCAAGCCGTCGCGCTACGTACTCGCCAACATGACCGAACACATGGGCACGATGGAGAGTTGGCGCGAAGATTTCGCCGCGTGCGCGCGAGTTGCCAATAGTTGGGGAGCATTGGTTTACGATCCGTACGACGACCGCTGGCATAACGTGGCATTGGGAGACGCTGACGCCGGCGGATGGGTCGGCAGTAATCCGCTGGTCGTGTGCGACGTCGCCGCACATGCGTGGTCGATGGATTATAAGGAGATCGAGACGTACATCGGCCGTTTTCTCGACCACATCGATTGGAATGCCGTTGCCGCGCGCTACCGCGCGGCGGATCGCCACTAGCAGCCGCATTCCCGCTAACCTGGACTCGGCGACTGATTCGCCCAAGACATCGATACAGCCGATCTGAAGGAGGCTGAAGCGCCGCACGATGAGTTGACCGCAGCGACCCGGCGGCGTCACTCTGCGGCTCCACAAAAGCCCGGTGAGTTGGTATATCTCCAGCCAACGGCCGGTGCCGCGGTGAATCCAAAATGAAGGTGGCGGCCATGCCGGCCGCCGGGGTGAAGGCAATGGCTAAGGACAAAAAAACCCAACGCCAGAACTATCCCAAGGAGCTCAAGCTTTCCAACGGACGCCCGGTCAGGTTGCGCCTGATGGAGTCCGGCGACAAGCAGCGGATGCTGGCCTTCGCCCGCGCTTTGCCGCAGGACGACTTGCTCTTTCTGCGCTCGGACATCACGGAACCCGCCATCGTTGACGACTGGATGCGTCAAATCGAGCAAGGCACGACCGTTACGGTGCTGGCCGAATTAAGCGGTGAGATGGCGGGCTATGCGAGTCTGCATCTGGACCAGGCGCGGTGGACGCGCCGTGTCGGCGAAATCCGCGTGCAAGTCGGTGTTGGCTGCCGCGGCACCGGGTTGGGGCGGCGATTGGTCGGCGAGATTTTCGAGCTTGGGCAGGCGCGTGGACTCAAGAAAATGGCGGCCATGATGACGCCGGACCAGGGCGGGGCGCGTGCCGCATTTGAACGGCTCGGTTTCCAGGTCGAGGCGTTGCTGCAGGATTGGGTGGTTGACCGCCTGGGAAGTCCGCGCGACCTCCTGATAATGAGCGAGGACCTCGGAGGGTTGAGGGAACACGCCGCCGCGTAGCGTGCGCGATGCCGATGGGCCACCGCCCCCGGCACAGTCTCGGCGGAATTTATGCGCGCCCACTTGCACGCCGGTTTCTCCGCGAGGTCGAACAGGTCATTCTGCTCGGTTCGCCCATCCATGATCCGATGCATCACTCGAATCCTATCGGGAGAACACTCGCGCTATTGATACGGCGGGCGCATGAGGCGGCGCGCGGATGCTCGGGCGACCTTGCCACCGTGTGCGGCGTCAACCTCTTCGATCCGCCGCCCGGCGTGCCCGAAACGCTTATCTACTCGAAGCGCGACGGCATTGTCGATTGGACAAGCTGCGTTGAATCCGGCCCCGAAGTTGACACGGGCGAGGTCGACTCCACGCATTGCGCGCTGCCCTACAATTTGGAGACGTTGCGGGCCGTGGCTGCGCGCCTTGAGTCCGACGAAGAGACCATGTGAGCGCCGCCGCCGAGTAGCGTGTGCTGGGCGCCCGCCGAAAGGTAACATTGTATGCCGCGTGATTGGCGAGCATGATGCCCGTACGTTATCGGGCTTTGTCCGCAAGGTCGTCAGCGATAAGGTCTCGCTGGTCGCGACCGATGAAAACCGGCAATACAACTACCTTGGCCGGGACAGTCCAACATGAAGCCGTGAACCATAGAGTAACAAGTACGCGCGTGGCAACATCCACACTAACAATATCGAAAAGTTCTGGAGCCCACTCAAGCGCGGCGTCATTGGCAGGGATCATAACGCCAGCAAGGACTATCTGCCGCGGTACAAGCCAGGCAGCTCAGCCTCTTCCGCAGAAGGAGGATTGCGAAAAGCAAGAAGTGTTCGAACGTAAAGCCCGCGGAGTGCGCCAGCCTGTCATTTAAACAATCAGCGCATAGGCCGTTGCGGTCGATTAAAATTTTCCGAATCCATCTCGGCCTAGTGTCGGGTGCCAACGGACACCGGCGAGGAAATGGCCAACGGCAAGGGCCGACCCGAAAACAATGACGCCGCGCGCGCGAAGAGGCGCACAAAGAATTGCGCCCGCATCGCGCGCGGCTGCAAATGACCCTCACCTAAACCTCTCCCGAACCGGGCGGGGAATTGGAAAGCGCGACCGCCGCGCTTATGCAAGCCTCTCCTAAAACCGGACGAGTTATTAGAGATCGCGCGGCGAGCCCTTCGCGAAGCTCCCGAGTCGGGAGAGGTATTAAAGATCGCGCGGCGATCTTGTGCGTAGCTGCCGGGTGCGCGGCTACTGCGCCATGAAGCCGCCGTCCACCGGCATCGGTAAACCGGTCACGTACGAAGCGCGATCGGAACACAGCCAGGCGACCGCCTCGCCGATTTCCTCGGGCTCACCCAACCGCTTGAGCGGTTCGGAGCGGGCGAAGCGCTGCTCGGCGTCGGGCCGATTGTGCAGCAAGCGGCCCATCATCGGCGTTCGGATGGGTCCCGGACAGACCGCGTTGACGCGGATATTGTGCTTGCCGTATTCGAGCGCGGCCGAGCGCGTCAGCCCCGCTACTCCATGTTTGGCAGCCACGTAGGCTGGCATCCCGCGCACGCCGGCGAGACCGGCTCCCGACGAAGTGTTGACGATGGCGCCGCCTCCGCCCTGCTTGAGCATCTGTGCGATCTCCGCCTTCATGCAGAAGAACACGCCGGTCAAGTTGATCGAGAGTACGCGGTGCCAATCCTCCTCGCTGTATTCATGCGTGAGTCCGCCCTTGCCCTCGATACCGGCGTTGTTGAAGGCGCAATCGAGGCGTCCGTAGGTTTCGACCGCCTTGGCGACGAGCGCATTGACGTCGCTGGATTTGGCAACGTCGCAGCGGACAAAAATCGCTTTGGCGCCGGCGTCCTTGACCAGTTTGAGGGTTTCGTTACCGCCTTCCTCGATCAGGTCGGCGAGAATCAGCCGGGCACTCTCGCGCGCAAAGATACTGGAAGTCGCGCGGCCGATTCCCGAGCCAGCGCCGGTTATCAGCGCCACCTTGCCGTCTAGTATACCCGCCATTGAAGTTCCTCCGTTTTGATT
>JBOHWJ010000372.1:0-3610 GCA_050736495.1 Binataceae bacterium (SeqCode)
GTAATTGATCGCACGTTCCCGCGGATGCCGCGGCGTGGGCGCATGCGGCGGATTGGTAATGATGTTCCAGGCGTTAGTGAAAAGACCGAGCAGGCGCGCGTCGCGATAACCGAAGCGCGCCATGCACCAGAGCCGGAAACTCGCCGAGCGCTCAAACGGCCCGGTCAGTTGCAGTTCGCCGTCGCGGTAGGCGTAAAACGGCCGGCATTGGTCGCCCTCGAGCGCGCTCGAGTTGTTGCGGATGTCGTTGCCGAGAAAGACCGCTAATACCACGATATCGGGCGAATACTTCCACACCTTGTGCTTGAGCGTCATCAACTCCTGCGCGGTGCCGTAACCGGCGACGCCGAAGTTCATCGCCTGGATCCTGCTGCCCTTGAGCCGCGGGCAGTCGGCCAATTCCCGCTGGATGATCGCCGTGAAAGTCTCGTCCTCCGGCACCTGCATCGCCTCGACATAGGAATCGCCGAGCACGGCCACGCGGATGGTGTTGCGCGGCTTGGCCAGCGTGTAGTCAGGGCCGCGAAAGCCGTCGTTATTGATGCGGACGTCGGAATGGCCTTCGCGATCGTAGTAACCGGCCGCACCCGGCTCCAACCCCCATCCGCGATACTGGTCGTAGCAATAGAAGTAAGGGAACCAATGGTTGGCGATACGCACGCCGGCGTCGGCGATTATCAACGCCACCACCACCCCGAAGACCACGGACAGAACAATCCCGAGCCATTTCTTAATCATGTGTTCATTGCGGACGCCGGCGCCAAACTTCGCGCGGCATTAGCCTTGGCAGGTGAGCCGCCCGCAGTTTTATCGACCGCGTCCGCCATGTCAACACGCATGTCCGATATGCGAAAGCGTTCGCGCCGGGTAATGGTCCGGAATGGTAGAGGGTGCATGTTGGACAGGATCTAGGAGCGCGAACAATTGCGCGCCATCGATGCGGCGCCGGAAGACCTGGCGGGAAAATACCAACGGCTCAAAGTCCCTTGCGTTGCCGGTGCCAAGCGCGGCCCCGCGCGCCATCCACGGCACTGCGGTTTTCGTCGATATGCCAGCCGTACCCGCACGTGATCATCGCAGCGTGCCGGCGGTTCCTCGGCCTGACGGCTAAGCGATCGCGGCGCGGAGTCTCAGCCTTTGGGCAGGCCAAGCACACGCTCGCCGATGATGTTGTGCTGGATCTGGTTGGTGCCCGCCGCGATCGTGCCCGCCCGCGCGCCCAACATACGGAACGACCAGCGACCTTCATCCAGCGCCATCGGCGACTGGTATTCGAGCTGGCTATACGGCCCCAGCAGCTCCATCGCGAAAAGCTGCATGCGGAGATTCAGCTCCGTGCCGCAAAGCTTCATGATGGAACCCTCGGGACCCGGCGGCAGCCCCTTGAGCCGTCGTGTGAGCTGGCGCAGGGCGCTGTATTTCAGTGCCTCGGCCTCGCATTTGAACTCCGCGATCTTCTGTCTGACGCTCGAGTCCTCCCACGCCGGGCGTCCGCCGCGCTTCATGGCGCGCGCGAGCCTGGCCAACTCGCCCACCATCAACATCAGCGGCCGTCCGCCGCCACTGATATTGCGCTCATACATCAGCGTTGTGATGGCGACCTGCCAACCCTGGTTTTTTTCGCCTACCAGGTTCTTCCTGGGCGCGCGCACGCCGTCGAAGAAAACCTCGTTGAAGCCGCTCGCGCCGGTCATCTGCACCAGCGGCCGCACCGTGATTCCGGGCGTTTTCATGTCGACCAGGATGTAGCTGATGCCGCGATGCTTGGGCGCCTCCGGATCGGTGCGGCATAGCACGAAGGCCCAATCCGAATATTGCGCGTTCGATGTCCAGATTTTCTGGCCGTTGATGACGAAATAATCGCCGTCCTCGGCCGCCCGCGTCTGCAACGAGGCGAGATCCGATCCCGAGTTGGGTTCCGAGTAACCCTGGCACCAGACTTCCTCACCCGATACGATCTTCGGTATAAAGCGCAGCTTCTGTTCCTCGGTGCCCCAATGCATCAGGGTGGGGCCGGTGAGTCCGGGACCCGAGCCGATGTACGGTATGGGCGCGCCGAAGCGCGCGAGTTCCTCGTGATAAATTACGGTCTGCAAGAGACTGAGGCCGCGTCCGCCGTATTGTCGCGGCCAATCGACGCAGGTCCATCCGGCGGAGGCGAGTTTGCGCCACCATTGCACGCGGCGGTTCCAATCGTCCTCGCCTACTTCCGAAATGCCGTCCAGGAGCGGGATGGCGTTGCGCGGGGCATGCTGTTCGAGCCATGCGCGAAATTCCCGGCGGAATGCCTCGTCCTCTTCGCTATAGTTGAAATCCATCTTTGTCCCCCGCGGCCGCCGGCCGCGCCGATCACGGCACCATCGTCATGCGGCGGCTATCCGGCGGCGCGTCTTCCACCGAGTTGTGCTCTCCGCCCCAATTCGCCGCGCCCCGATTTTCTCACAATGGCGAACGCACTGGCAAAGCGGCCGCCCCCGGGCGGGCGATCCTTCGGCGCGATTGACAAGCCCGGATCAATCGCGGAATAAGAGCCCTGAGACTGTCGTGGAAATCAAACTCGACCTGCCGCATGACATTTTCGACAACGAGTTCCCCGAGGCGGAATTTGTCGCGCGCGTGCGCGAGCTCGCCATCCTCGAATTGCTCAGAGTGAAACGCCTGCATGAGCACGAGGCGCTGAGGATGCTCGGACTGGAGCGCTGGGAGTTGGTCGAGCGGATGGAGCGCGCGGGGATTACGCCGACCGAAAAAGTTTTCGACGCATTGAAAGACGAGCTCGGACAGGCGCTTGACGCCCGCCGCGGGCGCTCATTAAAACCGGATCAAACGGAGTGATTACAATGCGTTTCCTGCATACGATGATCAGGGTCGGCAATCTCGACGAGACGCTCAAGTTCTACTGCGACGCACTCGGCATGAAGCTGCTGCGCAAGAAGGACTTTCCCAATGGCGAATTCACGCTCGCCTTCGTCGGTTATGGCGACGAGAAAGACCACACCGTGATCGAGCTGACGCACAACTGGGGCAGGTCCAGTTACGCGCAAGGCGACGCTTTCGGCCATCTCGCCATTGGCGTCGACGATCTCTACAAAACCTGTTCGGAGCTGCGCGATCGCGGCGTCAAAATCGTGCGCGAGCCCGGCCCGATGAAGTTCGGCGGCGCCGAAATCGCCTTCATCGAGGACCCCAACGGCTACAAAATCGAGCTGATCCAGCAAAAAGGCGCGTAGGGCGGAATCAAGCGGCCGGTCCGGCCTCAGGCCGGTCATGCGCTGGCGCGAGGATGGCGTCATGAAGGTTGCAGTCTTCAAGCGGCAGAACGAAATGTCGGTGTCGGAGGCGCCGGTGCCGAAGGCCGCCGCCGGCGAAGTGGTGCTCAAGGTTCACGATTGCGGCATCTGCGGCTCCGATCTGCACGCCGTGCAATTCGACTTCGGAATGCCGCCCGATACCATCATGGGACACGAGTTCTGCGGCGAGGTGCATGAAATCGGCGAGGGCGTAACGGGTTTCAGCAAGGGCGATCGCGTCGCCGCGTTACCCTTCGTCGCGTGCGGCACCTGCGACCGCTGCCAACGTGGCATGGAGATTCATTGCCATAACCTGAAGG
>JBOHWJ010000373.1:0-7711 GCA_050736495.1 Binataceae bacterium (SeqCode)
ATTGTAAACCTCGGCGATAAGACGTTGACCGGCGCGCAAGTCATGTGGCGGATGGTCGTCGTTAGCGCCGGGCTGATAATAGGCCGGCTCGATGAAGACGAAGTCGGGGAAGTCCGCTTCCGTGCCAGCCGCGTCCTGGTAAAACTGCGCCATCTTGTGATAACGCGCGGCGTTGTGCGGCTCGGTCTGATGTACAAGAATGAGCGATTGCGGAATGTCGCCGTAATAGAAGGACCACCGCTTGCGGCTATCGTTAAGCCGATCGTAGAGCGTTACCTGATCGTACCAATGCCAGTTGCCGTCGATTAACCCATTGGGCATCGCGACCCGCCCGATCGAGGTTCCGCTATGAACGAAGAAGCGGTTGGTCCAGGTCGGTCCGGGCACTGAGGCGAACCAGTGGTCGCATACGGTGAAGTTGCGCGCCAAGGCATGCAGCGCCGGCAGCGCGCCTGCCGCGTGGTACTTCATTATCTCGGCGCGGTCGGACTGGGTTGAATCCGGATAGCTCAGCGCAAGATCCTCGACGAAACCGCCGTTCTTATCGCTGAGCTGCATCCGCACGTGTTCATATTCATGATGCGGGTCGTAATTCAGCGTATAGGCGGCGCCCGGCGCCTGGTTGTAAGTCACGCCCTGGCAATAGTTGGTGCGCGGCGGTACGCCCGTATCGACGCCCTCGAGTCCGCTTATCTCGCCTTGCAGGCCGCCTAGCATATGGTCGAACGGCCGGTTCTCGAGCATCAGCACGATGACGTGCCTGATAGGATCCTGATCGCCCATTCCATCCCCCTTCATGCGCGAATTCTTAACGGCGGCGATGGCCCCGTTCCTTCCAATCCGCGCGGGAGCATCGCCGTGGGCGCACGCTATCGGATGCTGGTCATTAATAAAATACATCAGCAAAATCTGGCTGCTGATTAAGTATTTTGTCGCGCCGGTGTGCTCCGATTTGCGCTCATCCGGCCAATCGTCAGCATTGCGACGGATTATATGAAATCATTCACGATCGCGGCGGGCACGCCCTTGTTTTTCGGCGGCAAGAGCGAGGGCGAAACGAAAGATCGCTCCCCCTATGCAGCAGCGAATGAGATATGTGTTAGCCGGAGTTTGAAGCTCCGCGGCGCTTGGCCGGGCTGATCCTCTCAGGCCATCGCGCGGATTTTCCAAACGCCCACGCCGACAGCGGCACGAGCATCGCCGCAGCCGCCCCGCTCGCGTCAAGCCCGACGTCGAGAATCGAGCCGGTGCGCGCGGGGTCGAATGTCTGCAACCCTTCGTCGAGGCACGCGCACATCAGGCAGGCCACAAATGCGGCCAATGGGCGCCCACGAAACGGCCCGAGGATCAGAATCAGAAACAGCACGCCGTATTCGATGAAATGGGCCGACCAGCGGATGAAATACTTCAGATGGGTGGCCTGAGCCAGGCTCAGACGCGGTGAAACGAATACAATCAGGGGGTCGACGATCGCACTGGTGTGGCGATAGGAGAATAGTGAGCTGCCGAGCACGAGGATAACAATAATCCACGATGCCAGCACAGCCCGCAAAAACCATCGACGCCGTGACGGAGTTGTCAGTGAAGATACCGGAGCCGGCTTGGCTAGGCGTCCTGTTATCAATCGCCACTAATTCTAGTAAAAGAGCGCATGTGATCACACTCATCAAATCAAATCGGCGCATTGAAATAGTTTCGGTTGGCGATCGGATCGGCGAGGGGCATATCTGTGAGGCGGCTTATTCCGCACCAAAATACGCGCGCCGCGATATCCGTGGACCCTTTCCCAGGAGGACAGGCCCATGACCGGAAGAATGATCCCGATAACGGCAGCGAACGGCGTCACCTTCAGCGGTTATCTGGCAACGCCGGAATGCGGTTCCGGTCCCGGGCTCGTTTTGTTGCAGGAGATCCTGGGCGTCAACGAGCATATGCGCGCGGTCGCCGACCTCTACGCCGAGGAAGGCTATGTGGTTCTCGCCCCCGACCTGTTCTGGCGCATCAAACCGGGAATCGAGCTCGGCTATTCGGAGGCGGATCTTCAGACCGCGTTCGGCTATAACGAACGCTTCGACGCTGGCCAGGCGGTCCGCGATGTGGGCGATGCGGTCAAAACGCTGCGCACGAACCGTGCGTGCGGCGGCAAGGTCGGCGCGCTCGGCTTCTGTCTGGGCGGCAAGCTCGCCTATCTGGCGGCGGCGCGTCTCGATATCGACGCGGCGGTGGGTTACTACGGCGTCGGTATCGAGCAGTACATTGGCGAGGCGAAGTCGATCAAATGCCCCGTTGCCCTTCATTTCGGCGCGCTCGATGAATACGTTCCGGCGGCAGCGCGCGAGACCATAAAAACCGCGCTCGCGGCCCACGACGAGGTTGAAATCTACGTCTATCCGGATGCCGGCCACGGCTTCAATCACTGGGACGCACCGCCACGCTACCATCGCCCGTCCGCCTCACTCGCCCATTCGCGTACTATCGGCCTGCTGCGCCGCGCCATAGGGCCGCGCTACGACCTCGACGCGCTGTGGGAGCGCCATACGGATTACGAATTCAGCATCCGCGACGCCGCCGCCACGATGAAAACGATGGTGGCGGAGCCATACGTCAATCATGTGCCGACAATGACGGGCGGATTCGGCCAAAGCAATCTCTATCGTTTCTACGCCAATCATTTCATCCCGCGCCTGCCCAAGGACACGAAAATAGTCTCGGTTTCGCGCACCGTCGGCGCTGATCGGCTGGTCGACGAACTGCTTTTCTGTTTCACCCATGACACCGAGATCGATTTCCTCCTGCCCGGCGTGCCGCCGACCGGAAAGTACGTCGAGATTCCCACCGTCGCGATCGTCCAGTTCCGCGGCGACAAGCTTTTTAACGAGCATATTTATTGGGATCAGGCGACCGCGCTGGTGCAGATTGGCCTGCTTGATCCCAAGGGCCTGCCGGTGGCGGGCATTGAGACCGCCGCCAAAATTCGCGACGAGTCGCTGCCGATGAACACGCTGATGGCGCGTTGGAAGGAGAGTGCGCCAAAGAAATAATCGCGAGGGTTAAGCCCATGCCCGAGCCACGCGCTCCATTGACTCGGGCGCCCGCGCGAGTGATGTCTCAGGCCGAGGCCGGAGTGGGCCGCGTGACAACCTGCGGCCTCGGCCGGCTCTTCTGAAGCGAGCCAATGATAGATCAGGGCGCCCGATATTCCACCGGCAATCGGAGCCAGCCAGAACAGCCACAGTCGACCGAGCATCCGCCAACGAATAGCGCCGGGCCGGCACGTTCCAGTGAATTCGGCCGAAAGACGCTTGGACATGCTCATGACACAACCTCATGCGACGGCCGGCGACGTACTCAGCCATCGCGTTTTTCGTTTCGAGGGCGCACAAGTCGTGCCGACTAGTTGGCAAATGGCTACATTTAGATGCAATAAAGGCCGTACGGCGAACTATTTGCTGATAAGAAGATAAAGCCCGGCTTTTTGCCGTTCCATCACGCAATCGTTGCGCGACCTTCATCGGCCGCGGGGCGCGGGGATGACGCTTGCGGTCGCAAGTGTCTCCAGCGGAACCAGCAGCGGTGGCGCTTGATGGCATCGCTGAGACGAATTATCCGGGCACCGACAAGGTGAACGTGCTCGGCGGAGATGCTTGCGATCGTCGCTTAGTTCGTTCGCGAATCTGCCATGGTTACGCGCACCGGTTCGCCGTCGCGTGCCGACTGCCCAACGTTGATCGCCACCAAATCGTCGTTGGCGATGCCCTTGGTCACTTCCACAGTGAGGCCGTCGTCATAACCGAGAGTGACTTGTGCGAGCCGCAAATGATCGTTGCGTACGACCGGCACATAGACGTTGCCGTCGCGGAAAATCAGGGCGTCGTCGGGCACTTGCGGTACCGTATTGGGTACCGCGACTTTGAACTTCACGGTCGCGTACATCCCGGGATAGAGCGCGCGGTCGCGGTTGGGCAGGTCGATTTCGACCAGCATGGTGCGGCTCGCCGCCATCAGGGCCTCGGGATGGCGCGTGATGGTGCCGGTGAAGGGGCGCTGCGCATATTCAGCGACGGTAACGGTGGCGGGGTCGCCGTCACGGATAAACGGCGACACGCTTTGCGGAACATACACGTAGACGCGCACCGGGTTGAGCGTCGCCATCGCGACGATCGGGACCGATCCGGTCGAAGGAGTCGTGACCTGTGGAATGAGCGCGCCGGGATCGACGTAGCGTGCCGTAACGACGCCGTCGAAGGGCGCGCGGATGATCTTGTACTGCTGCTCCGCGATGAGTTGGTCGAGCGTGGCCTTGGCCTGAAGCATCGCGGCATGCGACTGATCGAAGTCCTGCTTGGCGATTACCTGGCTTTGCATCAACGCCGAATCGCGCTGGTCGGTGATGAGGGCGAGGTGATAGGCGGCGCGCGCGTTGACGACTTGCTGGTCGATTTCGGGCGACTCGAGAATCGCGAGTACCTGACCTTTTTTGACGCGGTCTCCTTTGTCGACGAAAATCGTCTTCAGATAGCCCGGAATCTTGGCATAGACGGAGGTCTCGATATAGCCGCTGATGGTGCCCGGCAGCGCTATCGAGCGGCTCGGCGGCGCGTGAATGACACGGGTCACGAGCACCCGTGGTCCCTCGGCGATCCGCTGTTCGAGTTGCGCGGTCTGATGCCCTATCCAAAGCTCGCGCGCCAACACCAACCCGGCGGTCGCGGCTAACACCACTATCACCAGCCCGATCCATCCGACATAAAAGAGGCTGCCGGGCCGCTCGGGTGCGTAATTTTTTGGATCGTCTTCCATGCAAATTAGTTTGTGACCACCGGTGCGCAGTTATGCACCGGGCATCGTGATCGCGTCGACTTCGGCGTCGCGCTGATGTTTGCCGATGACGTGGCGGCCAAACAGCGAGTAGGCGGCGGGCACCACGAACAATGTCATGAACGTGGCCACGATGAGGCCGCCGATAACCGCGCGGCCGAGCGGCGCGTTCTCGCCCGCGCTTATCGCCATCGGCAGCATTCCAAGGATCATCGCCAGCGCCGTCATCAGCACCGGGCGCAAGCGCGTGCGCGCCGCCTCGATGGCGGCGGGCACCGCGCCATAGCCTTGCTCGCGCAGTTCATTGGCGAAAATGATGATCAAGTTACCGTTGGCGACGCCGACGCCGACCGCCATGATCGCGCCCATCAGCGATTCGACATTGATGGTCGTGCCGGTCAGCATCAGGATCCAGAGCACGCCCACCAGCGCTCCGGGCACCGCCAGAATGATCACCAGCGGCTCCAGCCACGACTGAAAGTTGGCCACCATCAGCAGATAAACCAGGATGATGGCGAGGATGATGCCCTCGCCGAGCGTGCTGAACGACTGGCGCATCGCCTGGCTTTGCCCGCGAATTACGATGTTGGTGCCGGGCGTGAGCTTGCCGAGACCTTTGATCGCGCGCCGCACGGCGTCGGTGCTGCTGCCGAGGTCGCGCCCGGACACCCCGGCGTTGACGTCGATCACGCGCTGCACCGTGTAGTGGTTGATGACGGCGGGTTCCACCGTTTGCTTGAAGGTCGCGATGTTGGAAAGGAACTGGGGCACCGCGCCGGGAGCAAGACTGCTGGAGGGACTCACCGGCGTGGCGCCGAGCGCTTGGATCGAGTTGATCAGGTGCTGCGGTGTCTGTGCCAGCACCGCGTAGTTGACGCCGTTGTGCGGGTCAAGCCAGTAGTTCGTCGCCAGCAGCGTGTCGGAACTTAGTGAAGTCAGCAGCGACGCGGCGACCTGCTGCTCGGTAATACCCAGTTCGAGCGCCTTGGAACGGTCGACGTCAACGTCGATCGTCGGGTAGTCGAGCGGTTCGGCGATGCGGATGTCGGTGAGGCCCGGAATGGCCTCCATCCGGCGTTCGAGGCGCTCGGCGATACTGTAATCGGATTGCAGGTTGTTTCCCGAGATTTGCGCGTCAATCGCGGCCGGCAATCCGAAGTTGAGTACCTGGTTCACGATGTCGGCGGCCTGAAAGTAGGTCTCGATGTCCGGAAAGCTCTCCTTGAGCGCCTTGCGGATGCGGTTCTCGTACAGCGTGGTCGGCCGATGGTTCGGCGTGAGCGCGATCTGGATGTCAGCGTCCTGCGGCCCGATGGTGTCGGTCTGATAGTAGGAAAGATCGAAATAGACCGGCAGCCCTATATTGTCGCTGATCGAATCGAGTTCATTGGGCGGGATCACCTGCTTGATGGTGCGCTCGACATTTTCGACTACGCGTTCGGTCTGCTCCAGACGCGTACCGGTCGGCGCGCGCACGTGCAGCTTCATCATGCCGGCGTCGACCGTGGGGAAGAAATCCTCGCCTGCCACCGGGACCAGGAACAGCGAGGCGATGACGATTAGCGCGACGCATGCGAAGGAAAACCTGCGATGCACGATGAATTTGCCGAGTGCACGGCGATAGCCCTCGCGAAAATGCTCGAAGCCGGCGTCGAACAAGCGCATGAAACGCGGCCATGGCCCGTTGCCGATGGCTTTCTGGTGGATCTCCGGCAGCAGGTAGCGCGCCATCACCGGCACCAACGTTCGCGACAGCAGATACGACGTCAGCATCGCGAACACCACAGCCAGCGCCAGCGGTGTGAACAGAAATTTGGCCACGCCGTAGAGCAGCACCACCGGGAAGAAGACGATGCAGATGGAGAGCGTGCCGATCAGCGCCGGCGACGCGATTTCGGCCGAGCCGTCGATGATCGCCGCCAGCAGCGGCTTATGCATCGCGTGATGGCGATGGATGTTCTCGATGGCGACGGTGGCATCGTCGACCAGCATACCGACCGCGAGCGCCAGTCCGCCGAGCGTCATGGTGTTGATGGTCTGATCGGATAGCTTGAGCGCAACGATCGCGGTCATAATCGAAAGCGGAATCGAAACGATGACGAGTAGCATGCTGCGCGGCTCGCCGAGGAAAATCAGCACCATCAGCGCGACCAGCCCGGCCGCAATAGCCGCCTCCCGCACGACTTCCCAGAGCGAGGCGCGCACGAACTTCGACTGGTCGAAGATGAGGTTCATCTTGAGGCCCTTGGGGGCGGTCGCCAGGATGCCGGGAATCTCGGCCCTGACCGCGTCGACCACCTTAAGCGTCGAGGCGGAGGCGTGCTTGAGGATCATCAGGTAGGTCGCGCGCTTGCCGTTGACGCGCACGATGTTGGTTTGTACCTGGTGCGAGTAGCGCACCGGCGCGATGTCGCCCAGATAGACCGGCGCGCCGTTTGCCACCTTGACCGGAATCTGGTTGAACTCGGCGACGTTGTTGGGCAGGCCGTTGATCTCGACGTTATATTCGCGATTGCCGATTTTGACGGTCCCGCCCGGAATGGTGACGTTGCCCGCGCTGACCGCCGCACCCACGTCCTGTGGCGACAAACCTTCGGCGTACAGTTCATTCGGATGCAGGTTGACCATCACCGCGCGGCTTACGCCGCCCAACGGCGCGGGCGTGGACAGGCCCTCGATGGTGAACAGCTTGACGCGGATGAAGTTGAGTCCGTAGTCGAAGAGCTGGGTTTCGGAAAGCGTGTCGCTGTAGATGTCGAGCTGGGCGACCGGGACGTCGGCGGCGTTGTAGTCGATGATGTCGGGTGGCTGTGTCCCCGGCGGCATGATTTTCAGAATGGTTTCGGCGACCGCATTCATCTGCGCAATCGCGCCGCCGATGGTCGCATCGGGA
>JBOHWJ010000374.1:0-7979 GCA_050736495.1 Binataceae bacterium (SeqCode)
GCCTCGGCGCGCTGCCGGACCAAAGCCGGATCGGTGTAATAGTGATCGCCTGAAAGCCTGAGGAACGATTCGATATCAACGTCCTCGAACTCCATCGCACCGATTCTCGCCTCGGCGGCGATGCGCGAAGGCGCCTGCATTACGATATCGTAGATTTGACGGCATTGCGCGGCCTGGAAATCATCGCGCGGCGGCAATGCCGAACCCTCGAACTTGCCCGAATGGTAATTGTCGAGAATGAAGCGCAACGCCTTGAGTTCGTGGCGCAGAATGTCGATTCGTTTGAGCGGGCGGGAAGCCATCGTGCCGACTAGCTTAACGCCGCCCGCTGCGGAGATTCAACGGCACGGGCGACAACAGTTAAACTTGCGCGGCGTTCGCAATCGGCGGGGGCGCCGGTTAATGGTCGCGGCTCAAACGATGAATGGTGCTCAGATGGCGCAATGCGTCACGCGGACGGCCCATCTTGTCATACAACTCGGCAAGATTGCGATGTGCTTCGAGCGACAGCGGATCACATGCGGCCGCACGCATAAAACTCTGTAATGCATTGTGGTCTTCCTCACGCTGGCGATAGAGCAGTCCCAGCTTCAGATGAACCTCAACACGAGTGGGCAGGATGGCTGCGGCGCCGAGCAGATGGCGCAACGCCGCAGCGCTATGCCCTTCGCGTTCGAGTAGCGCTGCCATCTCCAGGTGGGCTTCAAAGTTGTGCGGCTCGCGCCCCAGCAGGTCGCGGTAAAGCGTGAGCGCGCGCAACGGATCGGTCTCGGCCAGATGACGCGCCTCATCGAAGCGTTCACGCACGCGCGCCGGGCCAAAACGATCCTCGATTTTGCCGGCCGCGCGCGGCCCCCCGAACCTGAGCAGCATCTGCCCGCTGTCGACTTCGAGGAACATGTCACCGTCGCGCACGACGATGCGGCCCTCGTCATTATGAAACTTGAGCGAGGTTACCGGGCGCTCGTTGTCGAACAGGCCGCGCACCCTCTCCATACAGCGCTGGATAGGTTCCAGATGGCGCCGGCTCGGAACCAATTCTTTCGCCATACGCATCACGAGCAAGTCGTGGAAGGCGAAGCGGAAGCGCCGTCCGCGCGTCGCCATCGGCGTTACCAGCCGCCGCTTGACCCAATAGCGAATTCTGTCAGGGGAAACCGCAAGTATACGCGCGGCGGCACGGGTTGAAAAAGTCTGCACCCGCCGCACTTCCGCCTCTCCCGTCTTCACCGCCACGACCAGAAGTATAGGTGCGCGTGCGCGCAGTCTCAACGAGCGGCAGCGCGGTTTCTTAACAGCCTGTGGGTTAGTCGGTGATTTCCTTGAGCGTGCGGATCATGCGCACAACCGACTCGACCGCGTTTTTCGCATTGTCGATGCGATCGAGGCCCTGCAAACGATCCATCCCCGGGCCGGTTATACCGAGTCCAACCGGCTTGTCGAATTCGAGCGCCAGACCCGCCGCCACGTTGGCGGCCGCGGCGGCGATCACTTCGTCATGCTTGGTCTCGCCCTTGATGACGGCGCCGATGAGCACGACGCCGTCGATGTCCTTGCGCTTGAGGAGTCTCTTGACGGCTAGGCCCATGTCATAGACGCCGGGCACATGGACGACGCGGCTCACCTCCGCGCCGAGGAATTCGGCGTGACGCCGCGCGCGTTCGAGCATCAGCGAGGTCACGTCAAAGTTGAAGTCCGACACTACCAGCGCGATCTTCAATTGAGCGCGTTCCTTTCAGGGGTAAGCGCGTCACGCACTTCGACCCCATGCTGCCTAAGATAGCGTTTTAGTTCGGGAATAGGATGCTCGCCGTAATGAACGATCGAAGCGACAATGGCGGCATCGGCGGCCCCGTCGGTATAAGCGTCGAGCAGATGTTTGGGCTCGCCCGCGCCGCCCGAGGCGATCATCGGAATCGAGACGGATTCACTCACCAGCCGGGTTATCTCGAGATCGTAGCCGAGCTTGGTACCATCGCGATCGATCGAATTGATGCATAACTCGCCGGCGCCGAGCCGTTCACCCTCCAGCGCCCACGCCAGCGCGTCGCGTCCGGTCGGTGTGCGCCCGCCATCGATCACGACTTCGCATCCCGAGGGAATCTCCCGCCGTGCGCCGGTGCGCCGCACCTGCATCGAAAGCACGATGCACTGGCTGCCGAAGGCGCGTGCGCCCTCCGCGATAATCATCGGATTGCGCACCGCGCCCGAGTCGATCGAGACTTTCTCGGCGCCTGCAAGCAGCACCGCGCGCATGTCTTCGAGTGTGCGCAGGCCACCGCCCACGCTGAACGGGATAAAAATTTCGCGTGCGACCGCGCGCGCGACCTCGATCATGATTCCGCGCCGCTCATTGGAGGCGGTGATGTCGTAAAATACGATCTCGTCAGCGCCCTGCTCGTAATAGTAGCGTGCCATCGCGACCGGATCGCCAACGTCGGCGTTCTCGAGAAACTGTACGCCCTTGGTCACCTTGCCGCCGCGCACGTCGAGACACGGGATGATTCGTTTCGCCAACATCGCGTCAGACCTTGAGCCGGCAGAAGTTGTCGAGCGTCCGGAGGCCGGCAATGCCGCTCTTCTCGAGATGAAACTGCGTCGCCAGCACGTTGTCGCGCGCGAGTGCCGCCGTGAAGGTGAAACCGTACTCGCTGGCCGCGAGCGCGACTCCAGGATCGGCCGGCATCGGGTAGTAAGAGTTGACGAAATAGAAGTGGGTGTTGTCGGGAACGCCAGCGAAAAGTGGATGCGCCCTTAGTTGGCGCACGCGGTTCCATCCTATCTGTGGCACCTTCAGCGGACGGCCGCCGACCGAATGCGGGAAGCGCACGGCCTCGCCCGCGATTACGCCGAGACAGTCGGCCGCATCCTCTTCGCTGCGGTCAAGAAGGACCTGGATTCCGATGCAAATGCCCAAAAACGGCTTACCCGCGATAATGTCGTCGCGCAAAACCCCGCTGAGCCCGAGCGCGTCGAGATTCTCCATGGTGGCGCCGGCCGCGCCCACGCCCGGCAGGATCACGCGGTCGGCAGCACGAATTCGTTTGGGCCGGTCGGTAATTTCGCAGCGATGGCCCAGGTGTTCGAGCGCGCGCGCGACGCTGGTCAGGTTGCCGGCCTTGTAGTCGACGATAGCTATCATCGCAATTGTTGTTCGAGCCGCCGATTGGCCCGGGAGACGAATAATAGCGGCAATTCAAACGCTAAAACAGCCGCCCGCCGACAACCGCGAGGGTTGCCAAATGGCACGGCCTAACGATATCAAGAAGTCGCACCCGCGTGAGGCCCATGAACGCCCGCGCAGGAAAGGACATTCAAATGGCAAAGACCGCGCTCGCGTTTTCGATCATGCCCGACAGTCCGATGAAGACCATCGTCGCATGGGCCAAGGCGGCCGAAGACAACGGCTTCGACGGCGTCTACATGACCGAGGCCAACAACGACTCGCTCGCCTGTTCGCTGGTGCTCGGCTACAACACGCGGCGCGTTACACTCGGCACCGCGATTACCAATATCTATCTGCGCCATCCGAACCTGCTCGCCAACGAGACCGCGACGCTGCACGAGTTCACTGACGGCAGGTTCATTCTCGGCCTCGGCACCGGCCATCGCGAAGGCAACTCCGGCCTCGGTATCGACATGGGCGGTCCCGCCGATCCGATGAAAAAGATGCGCGAGACGGTCGCTGTACTGCGCAACCTGATCGAAGGCGGCCGCAGCAACCCGAAAATCAGCGGCAAGGTGCCACTCTACCTCGCCGGCGTGTCGCACCCGATGGTGCGTCTGGCCGGCGAGATCGCCGATGGCGTCATCTTCAACTTCTTCCCGCCCAAACGGATCGAGGAGGCGCTCGGCGAAATCGCCGAAGGCGCGAGCAAGGCCGGCCGCGACCCCAAGGACATCGAACCGACGCTTTTTGCGACCGCTTTCATTACGGATGATCTCGAAGCCGCGCGACGGCCGGCACGCACCCTGCTTTCACGCTACGGCGCCTTGCGCTTTTACGGAAACATGATGGCGCATGCGGGATTCGAGCGCGAAATCGAGGCTATTCGCGCGGCCAAGGGCGACGTCAAGGCGGCGCTTGCCGCAGTAACCAACGACATGATCGACGCCACGTTGCTGGTGGGCTCGGAGTCTCGCGTGCGCGAGCGGTTGCAAGAACTGACTTCGCCCGGCGTCGGCACCGCGATCGTATTCGTCAACCCGGTCAACGAGGACCGGGCGAGCGCGATGAAGCGTGCAATGCGCGCCTTGCGTCCGTAGATCAACCCGGGCTGCCTTTCCGCAGCCGCGAAACTCTGTTCCTTTTTTCTACCCTTTCAGGAAATGGGGTTGAGAGCATGGTTGCCCTCTCACCCGGGGCCGCCGGGAACGGTGACTGGCTCGGTGCCGTGCTGATGCACCTCGAGGGTGTGAAAGAAACTCTTGATGCGGCGGTAGTTGACGCCGAGGTCGCCGATACCGTCGCGCGACTTCGAACGCATCTCGACTAAGCTGCCGCTGCTGGCGGCAGGCGCGTTGGCGGCGGCGCCGGACAGACCGGGGCCCGCTGGCGCCTGGTCGCCTTGCGGAAGCACCACGATCACGAAATCGTCCTTGAAGTGAAACAGCATCGAAGTCGCCACGCCTTCAAGCGTGCGTGTTTTCGGATCGGTATAGGTGATGCGCCAGTGCGGAATTTCGCCGGCCACGATCTCGACCTTCTGGAACGCGACGTCGGGCGGGTCGCCGAGCTTGAGCGGTTCGACCTCGCCGTAGCCCTTCGTTTGCGCCGCCGCATACTTGGCCTTGTCGTAGACCAGGTCGCGTCCATGGTTCCCCGGCAGTTGCTGCGCATGGACGAATTCGGGCGCATGGTTGATGTCCGTGGTGATGTCGTTGATCGGCGGATACTTGTGGGTACTCGCGATGATGTTGGCGATCGGCACCACGATAATCAGGCAGATGATAAGGGCAACGATCGCGCGCGGCAGTCCGGCGCGGCGTTTTGCTGACAGGGCCGTCGTCAAAACCGCGATCACGCTTAATATCAAACCGAGGATGGCGATGAAGAAGGCGAGCAGGAAAATCTGGAAGCCGAAGATCGATGAAAACGCGCCGTAATGGGCGCCGAGAATCCCGAGGAGAACCAACGCAATCGCGATCAGGGCGTCAAAGAAGGCCAGCCATGCCGGTATCATCGTTTGTCTCCCTTTCTTCGCATGCGAGTCGCCATCGCTTTTTCAGTCTCTGGTCCCGCGCGCGACGAACTGCGGCAGCACGAAAAAAAATTTGCCGCACGCAACCGCCTCGTCAATATCCCGCAGCCATTGCTCGACCTCGTCCGCGCTGACCTTACCCGAATCCTTTGCATAGCGGGCAAGGCTCACCTTCAACACTGCGGAGCGCCGGCCCGAGGTGTCGGCGGCGGCAAGAACATCCACCTTAACGTCGTTCAGTCCGGCGCCCCGGAAGAGTCCATAGAGCCGCCGCCCGATCTTCGGCTCATTCACCGCAATGCCCTTGGCCGCGCTGACGACGCGATCGCTGCGTACGCGCGCCGCCTCGGGCAAATCGAGCGCGAGCATGTCCCAGTCGCTGTCAATCGCAACCACGACCGCGCCGCGCGCCGCCACCCGCGCCATCTCGGTTACGGTAGCCCGCGCCGAATCGACGTACTCGAGTACGTTCTTGCATAGCACGCGGTCGAACGCGCCGCCGGCGAAGGGCAGCGGCGGAAAGGCGCTATGCACGAACTCGACGCCAAGGCCGTTTTCATGCGCCCGTTTCGTCGCTGCCGCGACAAAGTCCGCATTGATATCGACGCCCGTGACCTTGCCCGACGCACCCACGCGGCGCGCAAGCTCAAGCGTGGTATAACCCGGGCCTGAGCCGACGTCGAGCACCTTCAGCCCCGCCTTGAGTTCGAGCGGCCGCAAGAGCGGCTCCAGCGCCGGATGAAAGCCAAGAATCTGATCGTAGGCGGCGATCCGTGCGGCGTCGATCTCGATCCAGTGCTGCTTATAGTATGGGTTAGCCATAACTGAGCGGCCTTATCCAGCCTTGGTTACCGCAAGTCGGGGACAATTACAAAGCGGCGACCCGCGGCGGGACCGCCCGGGCGTTAGTGGAGCAAATTTGTCGGCTGCTGACTATCGACTAATTCGCCCAATCCCGCAAATTCGTACAACCTCGCGCAATTTCGCAAATCCGTAGACCGCCCGGGTGAATCTCGCATATTGTGATACCGGCGCCAAATTGCGAGACCGCCGCACCTAATATAGTGTGATAGTTCAACAATTGTACGCCCGCCCAGGGTGTTCAAATTTAGCCCTATCGGTAACGCGCTGGAGAATTCTCCAAATCTAAATAATGGCCGACATTAGAGACCGAATTAGAGTCCTGCGCGAAACGCTCGTGCGCCGCATCATGATTATCGACGGCGCCGCCGGTACTTCCATCCAGGCGATGCATCTGGGACCAGACGATTTCGGCGGAGCACATCTCGAAGGTTGCAACGAAAACCTGGTCCGCACCCGTCCCGACAAGATTCGCGAGCTTCATCGTGGCTTCCTCGAAGGTGGCGCCGACATAATCGAGACCAACAGCTTCGGCTCGACCTCCATCGTGCTCGGCGAATACGGCCTGGAACGCGACGCGCGCGAACTCAATCGTATTGCCGCCGAACTCGCCCGCACCGAGGCCGACGCCGCCAGCACGGCCAATCATCCGCGCTTTGTTGCCGGCTCGATGGGCCCGACCACCAAGGCTATCTCCGTTACCGGCGGCGTCACCTTCGACCAGCTCTGCGACGCCTACCAGGAGCAGGCGGAAGGGCTGATCGAGGGCGGCGTCGACCTGCTGTTGTTAGAGACCGTTCAGGACACCCTCAACTGCAAGGCCGGATTAATCGGGATCGAACGGGCGATAGAGCAGCGCAGGGCGGCGGTCGGCGTCGCCATCTCGGGCACCATCGAAACGATGGGTACGCTGCTGGCGGGGCAGGATATCGAGGCCTTCTACACCTCGATCGCGCATCGCGACCTGCTATGGATCGGACTCAATTGCGCCACCGGCCCCGATTTTATGACCGACCATCTGCGCACGCTCTCCGAGATTTCGCGCTTCCACGTCGCCTGTGTGCCCAATGCCGGCCTGCCCGACGAAGAGGGCCATTACAACGAAACGCCCGAGATGCTTGCGCACAAGCTGGAACGCTTCGTCGCGAGCGGTTGGGTAAACCTGGTAGGCGGATGCTGCGGCACCACGCCCGATCATATTCGCGCGCTCGCCAGCATGGTCGAGGGACGCGGAGTGCGCGCGCTCCCCGAACTGCGCCGCTCGATCGTCGCGGGCATCGAGGCGCTGGTGATCGACGACAGCACCCGTCCGGTTATCGTCGGCGAACGCACCAATGTGCTCGGCAGCCGCAAGTTCAAGCGCCTTATCGGCGCGGGCAAGATCGAGGAAGCCGCCGAAATCGGACGGCTGCAGGTACGCCGCGGTGCCCACATTCTCGACGTTTGTCTGCAAGATCCCGACCGCAATGAGACCGCCGACGTCACCGCGTTCCTCGAAACCGAGGTCAAGAAAGTCAAGGTCCCGCTGATGATCGACTCGACCGACGCGCACGTGATCGAGCAAGCCCTCAAGCGCACGCCTGGCAAATCACTCATCAATTCGGTCAACCTCGAAGATGGCGAGGAGCGTTTCCAGCGCGTGGTGCCGCTCGCGCGGCGGTTCGGCGCGGCGCTGGTGGTCGGCTGTATCGACGAGGACAAGCAACAGGCGCAGGCGATCACGCGCGCGCGCAAGCTCGCGATCGCCGAGCGCTCGTTCAAGCTCCTGACCGAACGCTACGGGGTCGAGCCCGAGGACATCATCTTCGATCCCCTGGTCTTTCCGGTCGGTACCGGCGACCGCAACTACATCGGCTCGGCCGTGGAAACCATCGAGGGCATCGCGCTCATCAAGGCTGCGCTGCCACGCTGCAAGAC
>JBOHWJ010000375.1:0-9209 GCA_050736495.1 Binataceae bacterium (SeqCode)
GCGCCCAGGTGATCGCCCAAGTATACGAGGTTGGCTCATCCGCGGATGTAACATGCCAATACAACCCTTGGCTGAGCTCGTAAGTGCTTACCTGGTCGAGCCTTATCCGCGACCATCCATCGGGGATGGTGACCGCGTCCTGGGTGCCGTCGTCCCAACTGATTTGCGCGATACAGACGTCACCGGCGTTTGCCGCTGGCATCGCCATCGTGAACGCGGTCGTGTTGACGCCCCATGACTCAGTGCCACCGTCGAAAGCGATTGAGCTCTGGGCACGAGCGGAATTCACGGCGAGCAACGAGACAAGCAGGCAGATGATTGGGATCGAGCGGCTCCGGTTCATTTATTTTCCCCGGGTTGCAGCGCCGGACCACTCGATACCTCGAACAGTGTCGCGTATCGAACATGGTCCGGCGCCGATGATGATGCGGTCTCCGCTTCAAGCCTCGTGTACGGCTCGGTAAGTGCGGCCGCCCGGTCGCAGCCCGAAACCTCCGGCTTCAATCGGCCAGTACGTTGACTGTGACTGCCTGAAGTCGGCCCTCAGCATGGCACCAATCAGTCAGAGGTTGCCGATTCATCTCCGCTGCCGCGTGAATTTCCCGCCGAGGCTTCTTCCGCCCGCGCCCGCGGATGCGATTTGGTCCCCCACCGATCCCGTTTCGTCCAATGTCTGTGATGATGCCGTTGCGCACTCGGTGTCGGCGTCGGTGTTGGTGTGGGCGGCTCGGCCGTAGGTGTCGGCGTTGGCGTCCGTGGTCGAGTTGTGGGCGTCGGGGTAGGTGCGGGCGGCTGGACCGTGGGCGTCGGTGTCGGCGTCGGCGTTGGGCTCGCACTCGTGCTGCTCGTTACCTGATACGCATAGGCGACGAACCCCGGGAGTTGATCCGTGAAACCGCTCCCGCAACTTGTACATACCAGGCGGTCGCTGCCGTCTGGGTTACCCGCGTACGCGATCACTTTCGTTCCGGCCGGCAGGCCGCTGAAGGTATCGGTCACAGGGTCCTCGGTAAGGTTCGACGCGAATATCCAGCCAGCTCGTCCGGTCGTCTGCACTACCGATTCCGCCTGCGTATGCGAGTACCAGTGATCAACCGGACTTACGATCGTCGGTGCGATCGCTCGAACCTTCCTGGTCTCCTGAGCGAGGTCGGCCATCAACTGCGCGAACGTCTCGTTGCCCCCATCGCACATCGGACCTCCCGAGGTCTCGCCTTGGCCCAATGCCCACCAGGCGAGTCCATCGGCGTTATTCGCTACGGCAGTCCACGCTTCGCTGTAGGTCTGCTGGCGGGTCAGATAGCAGTTCGCATTACCAGCCGGTCCATAGAACGCGATATCCGTGATAAGCGGGACCTTCGGATGTACGCTGTTCGCCTGTTGATCCCATACGTTCGTTTCGCGCGTGACGTCGTAAAGGCCGTTGCTGCTACGCGGCGGCGAGGCATTCCAGAAGCTATTGCCGAGCACGTCTATCGTGATCTCGTTGCCCAGGTACCGGCTAAAGGGACCGCCGCCATAATTCGGGAAGCTCCCGCCGAAAGAACCATCATTGAACGAGGTAACCTGGAGTGCGCTCGGATCGACTGCCTTGACCGCGGCGACCAGGTCATTGGTCAGGGTTATGTCGCCGGGCGACCCGCCCAGCACGTCGGGCTCATCGGTGATGAAGTAGCCGGTGACATTCGGTACCCCGGCCAACTCATCTACCCAGCCCGGGTCCGAGCCCGTATAGCCGATCCCCCACGGCACGGTAGACCACAGGTTGATCTTGTGCGATGCCATCACGGAGGCGATGTTCTTCGCATCGGTCGGGCTATCGCATACCACATCGATGATCGTGTCGAAGGAAAGCGGCGCGAGTAGGCTCTGGTACTCATTCGCCGGGTTGCCGCACAGGTTGGGGTTGAAGTCGTAAATGACCATCGGAAAGACGGCCGGAGTATCCAAAGCGCCGTAATGGATATGGCGAGCTGAATCCACCGATATCTTTTGTGCCCAAGCCGGCACCGTGACGATGAAGATAGCCAGCACCGGGGCGATGAGAGTCGTTAATCGTTTTGTCATGGTCAACCTCACGTCCGCTCGTTAGTTTCGTTGGAGAGCTTCGGTCATCTTTCGTTCGGCGATGGGCTTTAGCAGCGCGAGCGCCGCGGCGATGTGACGGTCTGGGCAGCAGCGGCTCCACGGTGTGGCTGGCGGTCACGGTCTTGGCGGGATTCGGCAGGTTAAGCGCATACTGCCGCTCGGCGCGGCCGTCGTTACCGCCTTTATGGTCCGGGACCAGTCGTGGAACGGGTCAGCGTGATTGTTCGGATAGACGAGGAACAGCTTGACCGTTCCGCACCTCGTTCACGCCCCCGCCCCATCGGCCCTGCCCACATCGAACCCGGAAAACCGGAGCAAAGCCCCGGGCACACACGTACGCCTTCACGATGAATCCACCCCTTGCCATGTTTTGCTTCCCCCAAGCCGCCCAAAGTGATCCGGACGGCTGCGCGCATAACGGACCCGCACAGGGACAAGCCGGCGCAGCGCGCGCGGCCTGGCCCATTCGTGTTGTCGATTCCCCCTCAACTTCCCAGACCGCTCGAAACAGCATGTACGAGCCGCAGTGGAGAATCGGAAGGGGACGAATGCTTCGGCCGGGTATATTGATTGCGCGGAGATTAGTCAATTAGCGATGTTCCGGGTGCCAACAATAGCTAATTTTTATCAAAGCGCCTGACTATTTACGTGAACATCCGGAGTGTTAGGGAAGCGTCTATCCGATAAACAGACATGAGCTGGCATAGCAAGAGGGAGCGCGGCGTAGGCGGAAGCGAACATGGCAAGGGATATTCGGGTCGCGCATCTCGCAGGACGGGACCGCATGCCGGCACGGCCACTGCGAGTGCTTCACTTCCTATGTACGCCAGTCAGAGCCGGCGTAGGTGAGCATGCGCTTTCGCTTCTGATGGAGTTGCGCGATTTCGGCATTATTCCTTACCTGATCGCACCTGCGCCCTTGCTAGATGCGGTGCGAAAGGAGTTGCACGGATACGCTATCCAGAGCGCCGCGATCGATATGTCATCGCCGCTCGACTGGCGTGAAATTTCGCATCTGTCTTCACTCCTGAGACGTGAGCGCATCGATATAGTTCACTGCCACATGGCGATCGCAAGTTTCTGCGCGGCACCGATTGCGCGGCTGAGCCGCATTCCAATTGTGATCGAAACCACGCACGGACGTGAGATCTGGCGAGAAAACAAGGCTATCAAAGGGAGCTATTGGTTCGACCGCCAGATCGGCAGATTGATCGATAGATTTATTGCCGTATCCGACGCGGTTTCGCGCCATCTGATCGAAAACAAGCGGATACCCGCTCACAAGGTAACCGTGATCCGCAACGGCCGGGACCTCTCGCAGTTCCAGCCTGCGACTCGCCGCCAAGCCGCGGCGGCACGCGC
This sequence comes from Binataceae bacterium (SeqCode), assembly GCA_050736495.1. Classification (GTDB taxonomy): domain Bacteria; phylum Desulfobacterota; class Binatia; order Binatales; family Binataceae; genus JBOHWJ01. The sequence goes on from JBOHWJ010000375.1 coordinate 3,451, forward strand.
CGCGTTTGGATTGACCGATGAGCCGGCCATCCTGATGCTTGCGCGATTCAGCGTTGAAAAGGGCCACGCGCTCCTGATCGATGCGCTGCGGCTGATTGCCACGCGGTGGCCGCGGCTGGTGGTTCTGTTCGCCGGTGACGGGCCGCTCGAAGAGGAAATCAAGGCGCAATGCGGCTATTACGGGCTCATGCATAACGTAAGGTTTCTCGGCTATCGATCCGACAGCGAGAAATTGCTCGCCGCCGCGGATGTGGTCGTCCTTCCGTCCATGGTTGAAGGGCTGCCGCTGGTCGCTGTCGAAGCCCTAGCGGCCGCGCGTCCGGTCGTCGCCACCGCCGTCGGAGGCACACCGGAAGTCGTGATCAGCGGCGAGACCGGCATGTTGGTTCGGCCCGGTGACCCCGCCGCCCTTGGCAAGGCGCTCGACCTGCTTCTGTCTGATCCCGAGCTGCGCGCACGCCTGGGCGCTCGCGGACGTGAATTGGCCGAAAGATGTTTCGACGTGCGGACGCAAATCCGGCGCACGGCGGATCTCTATCTCGAACTGTCAGGAGCGCGGCGAACGCCGCTGGTCTATCCGGAGATTCTCGATACCGCCGACCAAGCCGAGTCCGATACGGTCTAGTGCCGGCCGCTTTATGAGTATGATCACGTTTCTATTCTATTGCGCATTCGGGTTGCTCATATATTCGTACTTTCTATATCCATTGGCGCTACTGTGTTTGCCTGCCCGCCGAGAGGCGGGTGGACAATCCGGGCTCTTCACGAAATGGCCGCTCGTGTCACTACTGCTAGCGGCCCACAATGAAGAACGAGTCATAACCGAGAAGATCAGAAATTTCCTTGGCTGTAACTATCCTGGGCCGCGCGAGATGGTGATCGTTTCCGATGGCAGCGACGATCGCACGGTGGAACTGGCGGCTTCGTTCGATGATGCTCAGGTTCGCGTGATCTCGCAACGGGAGCGCACCGGGAAGGGCGCGGCGGTCAACCGCGCGGTCGCCGAAGCCAACGGCGAAATCCTGGTCTTCACCGATGCCAACGCGTTCTTTGGAAAACAGGCACTGATCGAACTCGTGCGGCCGTTTGCCGATTCCGGTGTCGGCCTCGTTACCGGATGCACGCGCTACACCGAAGGCACGATCGGCTCTCTGTACCAGCGCTATGAACAGGCGCTGAAACGCCTCGAGGCGCGCGGCGGCGTAGTTGCAACAGCGGACGGCGCGGTCTACGCGATGCGCAGATCATTATGGCGTGAGCATGACCCGGGCCTTATCAACGATTTCTATCACCCGATGCTGGTGAGCCTTCAGGGACAAGCCGCGGTGATCGCGCCCGAGGCCGTCTGCATCGAGGATTTTGTGGCGGACAATGAATTCCGGCGCCAGGTCAGGATGGTGTCGCAGGCGAGCTTCGTCTACCTCGCGTTGTTGCCACAGCTATTGCGCGCACGGCGATGGCGCTCGATATTGGTGCTTACTTCGCACAAGTTGCTCAGATGGCTGACGGTACCGCTCCTGGTGCTGATGGCTGTGACGAGCCTGTGGCTCGCCCCGTCGGGCGGCCTGTACCAGTTAGTCGTAGCCGGTGAATTGACGTTCGCCTTGCTGGTCGCCACGGGGGCAATGGCCAGAAGACTCGGGCTCAACGAAAAACTTACCATCGCATATCAGTTCGTGGCGTTGAACTGCGCCGGCGCGATCGGTTTATGGCGATGCCTTATTGGCGCGGTTCCCGTGGTATGGCAGCCGCGCGGAGAGTGAGGGAAAGTTATCGATGCGAATAGAATTGTATGATGATTCACGGCGTGACCGCTGGGAGAAGTTGATCGAGCAGTCGTCCGACGCGACGCTCGGCCATCTCTGGCAATGGCGCGAAGCGATTCGCTGCGCCTACGGTTATAAGTCCTTCCATCTGGCCCTTGAAGAACCAAACGGCGAGCCTGTCGCGGCCATTCCGTTTATCTGGATCCGCAGCCGGTTCTACGGCACGGAACTCGCGTCGATGCCATATATCGATTATGGCGCGGTATGCCATCGCGATTCGCTGTCTGAGGAAACACGCGAACGTTGCGACCGCGTGCTTTACAGTCATGCCATCCAGCTCGGAAGGGCTATCAGGGCAAAGCGCTTGCACGTGCGCAGTCCGAAACCATGCGACCCGCGGCTCGAGCTGAGCACCGAAAAGGTCACCCAGCATCTCCCTCTTGCCCGATCATCGCGCGAACAGTTGCCGCGATTGCCGACCGAACGCCGCAACCGTATTCGGCGCTGCGCAAAGCTCGGCATAGTGAGTGAGATCCTGCCGCCGGAAGAGGGTGCCGCGTTCGGTCGGTTTTGCGATATCTATTCCTCCAATATGCACGACCTTGGCTCGCCCACGCATAGCCCGGAATTCTTTCGTCAAGTGATGCGCAACTTCCGCGATCGAATATCTTTGATAGTCATCCGCCAGCGGGCTGAGATAATAGCTTCCGCGCTCGCATTCGAGTTTCGCGGCAGCATGTCCCTGCCGTGGTCGGGTGCGACTCTCGCCGCACGGCCCGTGTATGGAAGCAACGCACTTTATTGGGCGGCTATCTGCCTGGCGATAGAACGCGGATGCCATACCTTCGATTTTGGCCGTTCGTCGGTGGGCTCGGGAATATTCGAGTTCAAGCGGCAATGGGGTCCGGTTCCGCAACAAGCTTACTGGAGCACATTCTATTTTTCCGCTGGCGCGAAGGCTCCTCGCCAGCGCAGAGAACTGCGAATGGCGACCACCGTGTGGCGGCGCGTACCGTTGGCCGTCACGCGCGCTTTGGGCCCGACCTTACGCAAGGGGATTTCCAATTGAGCGCATCATCAATCGCTCGTAGCTTCGGCATTGAAAAGGCCATAGTCGAGCCCTCGAAGATCAAAAGGCTCGGATATTGGCTCTTCGGCGAAATACATATTTCCGGGCGTATCCGGCTTTACCATGTGTTTCGCGCTATCGCGGGCTTAAATCTTCCATCAGCCGGAATACGGATGCTTGATGCCGGGACGGGCCGCGGAGACATCTCGCTTCATTGTGCCCGTCTGAACTCGGCCTGGCGCGTCGACGCGATCGATATACAAGAGGAGAGGGTCGAACATTGTCGTGACGTTGTCCGCGCACTTGGACTCGGAAATATTCATCTTGAGCGGCGTGACCTGCTCGATCTCAATTCCAGCGCTGAGTACGATCTTATTACCAACACCGACGTTCTCGAACATATCCAGGACGACCTGCGGGCGCTGTCGAATATGGCGTGTGCGCTCAAGCCGGGTGGGCACCTGCTGCTGACTTTTCCCGCTGACCCAAGCCGGCGCCACTTGCGCCTGCTCCGATGGATCGAGCGGCGCCGGGGATCGGCTCGTGGCGTGGCCGGTCACGTTCGCGAGGGTTATGGTCCCGGCGGAATCCGGCGGATGCTCAATCAGGTTGGTGTGAAGACCGAAAGCGTGAAATATACCTACGGATTCTTCGGCACGCTTGCGCATGACCTTTTCTTTGTTATCGGGGACAGTGAAGTCAATCCGTTGGTATTCGCAGTTGCCCTGCCTTTCCTTCTCACTCTGACTTTTCTCGAGCTACACACACCCACACGGAAAGGTTCGGCTCTGCTCGTAGTCGCCAGAAAACCCAAATGAATAAAGAAGCAAATATCTTCATTTTGGTCGACGCGCTCGGATGGGAGTGGGTGAGGCTGCATCCCTTTCTTCAGTCGGTTGCGCCCTACAGAAGCCGCCTCGAAAGTGTTTTGGGCTATAGCACCGCGGCGATACCGTCGATTCTCACCGGAGCCTACCCACAGGAGCATGGCCGGCTGAGCCTGTTCCAGCGCGCGCAGGGTCGTTCGCCGTTCGCGAGCATTGGATGGCTTTGCGCGCTGCCGCCGGCACTGGTCGAGAATAAATACGTGCGCTACGCGGCGAAGCGCATGGCCTGCCGGTTCAACCACTTCGGCGGATGGTTTCATTTTCTTGGCATACCGCTCCGCCACCTTCCATTTCTCGATGTGTCCGAAAGAGAGAACATTTATGCTCCTGGTGGCATTCCCGGCTCGACTACCATCTTCGACCTGCTCGAGGCGCGGCGTAGCGACTACGTCGTGTACTCCTACCACGACGGCTCCAACGCGGAACTATTCGCGAGGATGGAGGCGGAATTGCGCAGACGCCAAAAGAGTTTTTACTTTCTTTATCTCGACGGCGTCGACGGATTTCTTCATGGCCATGCCGACGACGCGGCCGCTTCCAATGCTTGCCTCAATCGCTATTCCGCGTCGATTGCGCAACTGTTCGAAACGGCCCTGGCAAATTACGGCCGAGCGCGCCTTCATGTTTTCGGGGATCATGGAATGGCGCCTACGCACCGGTACATCGACGTTCAGGCGAGGCTCGATAAGCTAAACGTACGCGCGCCGCGGGACTACCTGTGTGTACTGGACTCGACTATGGCGCGCTTCTGGTTCTTCTCGAAAGACGCCAGCCGTGTGGTGATGTCCGTCTTCAGCGAGAAGGACGGCGGACAATGGCTGAGCAAGGACGACTTGCAGTCGCTACGAGCATGGTTCGATGATCGCCGATACGGGGAGGAAATCTATCTTATGCCGGAAGGTGTAATAATAGCCTCGCCGGACCGGGGCGACATCGTATCGCGCGGAATGCACGGCTTTCACCCCTCGACGCCGCATTCGCCGTCCGCGTTCGTTTCCTCAGTCGACTATCATGGCACCGTCAACCATATCACCGACGTGTTTCGTGTAATGTCGGCCTATGTGTAGGCAGGCCCTTACCGGTCGTTTTGATCGGCGCGAGTGAACGCTGGCGCGCGATGTGCGCCGTCCTTGCCATTGGCGCGGACGTTGATGTGGCGCCGCTCCATTACAAACCGATCATTTTCACCGTTTAGCCCTCGTTCCGCTATCAGAATGTACGGCCACGATGTAAGAGCCGGTGAATCGCGACTGTTAATTGTGGTGCACTTCGGCGAGAACTAGTACGCGTAAATGAGGCTACGGCGGTTCAAGACGGCAGGCGCCGGTAATGTGGCTTATCTGCGCGAACGACTGAGGAACTTGCGCACACAATGTATTCAGCACACATTGGCTATCCTCGCGAGCGGCGGTTTCGTCCGGCATGTGGCCGGGTGCTATTCGCGTCGATACTGATCCTGGGTTGCGGCAGCCTCTGTGCCTTCTCGTCCTGCGGCCTGTTCAATTCTTCGGCGGTAGTCACCCGCACGGCCGAACATGAAGATCCGCCCCCCAGCCCGTACATTATCGGAAAGGACGACGTCCTCAACATTACCGTATGGCGCGAGCCACAGTTGTCGGGCAAAACGTTAGTGGCAAGTGATGGCACCATAACGGTGCCTCTGATCGGGACCGTGCCTGCCGCTGGGATGACCTGTGAGGCGTTGCAAAACAAGCTGCACGCGCGTCTGACAAAATATACTCTGGAACCGAACGTAACAGTGAGGCTGCTCGAGCCTCGCAGCCACGTCTTTTATGCGCTGGGCCAGGTGCGCAAACCGGGGATGTTCCAGTTGCGCGCGGATGAAGTTCTGTCGCAAGGGTTGGCACAGGCCGGCGGTTTCACGGATTTTGCCGATCCCGGCGAGATTAAGATCTTCCGTCACACTCCTACCAGCGACGTTCAAATAACGGTCGACTACAACCGCGTCGCCAGCGGCAAAAACATGAACGCCGACATTCCGCTGCAGCCCGGCGACACCATCATGGTGCCCTGAGA
>JBOHWJ010000376.1:0-2821 GCA_050736495.1 Binataceae bacterium (SeqCode)
ACGGCGCGGCCGGCCGCGACAAGCACTATTCATCGCAACCGTCTATCAACATGCGCGCGGCATACGCACAACATACATGCGGCATACGTCGCCGGGACATTCCGCCCAAATCCGGCCTCGCCGCCCGCGAAGTTTTTGGCGTCTACAGGCCGAGGCTGACGATGTCCGACGAGCGTATATCGCCGCCGTCGATCACCATGGTCGCGCCGGTCATCCAACTCGCCGCCTCCGACGCCACAAAGATGCACGGATAGGCGACGTCCTCGAGCCGTCCGAAACGTCCGAGCGCGCGCGCCCGCAACATCATGTTCTTGACGTTCTCATTGGGCCAGATGCGCTCCGCGGCGCCTTCGGTGGTGACCGGCCCCGGCGCGATACAGTTCACGCGAATCCCATGACGGCCCCATTCCGCCGCATGTGATTCGGTCAGCTTTATGACTCCCGCCTTTGACGCCGCATACGGCAGCATCGTGGCCGAGCCATGCACGCCGGCGGTCGAGGACAAATTGATGATGCAGCCGCCGCTCTTTTGTTCGATGAATTGGCGCGCGGCCGCCTTCGAGCACAAGAACGTGCCGTCGAGATTGATCGACACCACCGCCCGCCATCCGTTCTGCGAAAGATTCAGGCTGGGCGTGGTAATGCTGCCGCCGTGGTTGTTGATCATGACGTCGAGGCGGCCGAAATGCTTGACCGCGGCCGCGATCATCTCGTCGCACTTGGCGCCGTCGCGCACGTCGACCACGGTCATTTCACATTTGCCGCCGGCCTTGCGGATATTGTCGCGCACCGGCTCCAGATGCTCGGCGTTGCGACTGGCGATTAGAACCGGAGCGCCGCGCACCGCGAATTCATGCGCGATACAGGCGCCGATGCCGGTGCCGCCGCCAGTTACGATGGTGACTTTCCCTTCGACGCTGAATACATCTTTCAAGTCCGGATGCCTCCTGATCGCCGTTTACGAGGTCACCTTTCATGTAGCGCAGGAACGGCCCCGCGGCCAACCACCGCCGCGCCGAGGTGCGAGGGTGGGGATTATGCGACAGCGACTACCGCACGGCGAACGGCCTGGCTCGGACTGTGACAGGCTGGTTAGCGGATCAGGCGAGCGGTCCGGTAGCCGGATTATGGCGGTTCGCAGGCCCTGGTTCCTGGTCCTGGTAGTCTTAGCGCGCTTCCCCTCTTCCGCCCTGCTTCGAGCTTCGGCGTAATACGACTGCGTTTTCTCATAGTAATCGCTGCACGGCCGGCAGAAAAAGAACAAAATCTGTCGAGCGTAGGACTGCGCATACGACATGCGAGCTAGAAAAGCTCTGCGCGAGTGCGTCCCGTCATTCTGAGCGCCTCCAGCGGAGCCGCAGGCGAAGCGAGCAAAGGAGTCGGCGACGTGCGTTGAGAATCAGCGAAGAATCCCGGGATTCTTGTATGTCAGATTCATCGGGTGATGATGGCAGGGAACCCGGGCGCGGCAGACCGCGGGATTCGAGGCCCGGCAAGGCCGCAGTGAAGAGGGGGTCGCCGCGCCCGCCAGTTACAGCAATCTGCCAAGGACCCTCGCGGAAAAAACCCGGCTTCGCAATGATTGTTCAAGCGGGATTGAACCTCGCCTCATACCGCGACAGATTCGTCGCGCTCACGCGGCGGGTTCGAGCGGCGGGGAAGGAGCGTTACTCGTCCGAGCTCTTGGATTTGCCCGCCGATTTCTTGGGTTTACCAACGCGCTTGCGGCCGGCGCCACCCGGCCGCGCCGCCGGTGGTTGCTTCTCGCCGTGCTCCAGCATCCGGTCGATCTTCATGCTAAGACTAACGAGCTGGCCGTTCAGATGATCGAGCCGGGCCTTGAGCTCGCGCACATCGCGCTTGGAGGGAATGTTGACGAAATCGAGCACCGTTTCGACGTTACGATCGAAGCTGCCCTTGTTCGCCAGCAGACGCTCGCCGGCGCGTCCGACGCGGCGGCGGAGGTTCTCGCTCGCCATCACCTCGTTGAAGAAGCTCGTAACGCCCGCTTCGCTCATCTGGCGCACCTTGGCGATCAGGCTTTCGGCGTCGCTGCGTCCCATCATAATCAACTATATATAGGGCGCGGCCACATTCAATCCAATGACGACGATCGCTGCCATCCTGGGCTTCACTTCGGGCTTTGCCCTGATGCGCTACCATGAGAGCACCGCCGGGATGATCGCGACCTCGCTTATCGTCGACGCGGCGCTGGCGCCGGTCACAGCCGTCATCGCGTCGCGCCGCGGCCGCTCGACGACGCTATGGGCGCTGCTGGGTTTCGCCTTCGGCATGTGGGCGCTCGCATTCGTGCTGGTGTTCAAGCCGCGCGCCGCGAATCCGCCCGATCCGGCGGCACCCGACTATCCGCCTGCTTCCGATGCCGCCTGAGCCATGCGAGGACCGGTGCGAAAACCTGGCTCTCCGCATGGGTGCCGCAGATAACGTCGAGATGGCCCCATCTCGTGAGCGTCTTCACGCTCACATCGGAACTGCCGGTCGCGTGCGCCGATTGCACCACCTGTCCGGGCCATTGTGCTGAAATATTGGTGCTGCTGAACGCCAGCACGGGGATTTTGGAATTCTTAAGCGACGCCATCAGAGGCGGCGTGAACGAGCTTTCGTAATCCTGCGCGGCGGGCCAATAGCGGTCGTACGTTATCAGCTCGCGCGCGAGCACCACCGGATCGGAGAAGCCGTCAAACGGATTGGCGAGTCCGCCACGACCACCAAAGCCCGCCGAATCGTAGACCACATGCTCGAGATTTTCCGCCGCGCTCTTGTATTTCGGCAGCGGCGCCGGCGCGTTGGGGTTCGTGAT
>JBOHWJ010000377.1:0-14039 GCA_050736495.1 Binataceae bacterium (SeqCode)
GCTTCGCCACCGCCGTCGAAGTCAAGGTGGCAAGCGTGGTCGAATTGCAGGCGTTGGAAGGCTACCTAATCATCGATCTGAACGCGGCCGAGCAGGTCTGCTTCATCGAAGTTCTCGGCCGCTCCGACGTACGCTATTTGCTCGACGAGTATTGCGAAGCGCGGAAGTAGCCGCGTCGAGCCGCCCACTAGCCCATTGCGCGGTGCGGTTCCTCGACGCGGCGGAACTGCGACATGAAGCCCAGGGTCTCATCGGCAACGCGGTCCCTTTCCATGTCGACCGTGATGACGTGGAAGCTTTCCTCCAGGGCGATCGCGCGTTTGTGCGCGCTGCCGAGATGCGCCATCGCGAAATCGACGTTCTTCTGATACGGGCAGGTATGGTCGCGCCGCGAGTGCATCACCAGCGCCGGTTGCACTATCTCGGTGAGGCGTGGTCGTACCAGACCGGATAGTTCAACCAGGTTGAGCGCCGCGCTGAGCGGCATCAGGCGGCTTCCCGGATGGATGCCGCGGGCGGCGGCATCATGGATGTCCGAACCGCCGGGTCTGTGGAAGTAGATGCGGTCGGCGATGCTGCGCATCGGACCCATCAGGGTCAGTAACGCTCGCGTCTGAAACGGCAGAAAGAAGGCCGGCGCCAGCATCACCAGCCCCGCTACCGCCTCGCGCTGGTCGGCCGCCAGCCGCGCCGCCAGCACCGCCCCCATCGAGAGTCCAATAACGACATTGGGGTCGCCATACTCGCGCAGCCGCTCAAAGCCCTCGACCACGCTTTCGTACCAGCCGGCCTGGGTTACTGCGCCCAATTCCTCCGGCGCACCCGCATGTCCGGCTAGCCGTACGCCGCGAACGCGCACGCCGGCGGCGGACAACCGCTCACCCAGGTAGCGCATTTCGTAGGGCGTGCCGGTCAGGCCATGAATCAGCAGGGCGCTCAGCCCTGAGCCGGGCAGGAAGAACTCCATGGTGTCAACGTTGGCTGGATCAGGATCCTCGTCCGATTGGGTCATGGTTCGATTTCCATTGAGCATGCGTCGAATATTCGCGGATTCGTACTGAACCGCATTACATGGGAGCGGGGTTAGAGGTCGCGCCCAACTGGTTGGCGTCGATCTGGATCTGGGCGCGGTCCTTCAGCTCGTTGATGAAGTCGCCCCACGCGCTGATTTGTCGCTCCTGCAGCAACTGGGCGGTAAAACTCTTCTCGTTCGCCTTCCATATATCACCATCCGGGGCTGCGCGAGTCAGAACCTCGAGGATGAACGCGCTGCCTTGATTGTCCATAACGTGCGGGATAATACCAGGGACCTTCGGCACCAGCCCCGCGGCGACCGCTGCTTCCGGAAAGGGACCGATACCGGGGATGGCGCGGTCCGATCGTGTAAACTCCGGAGTGGTCTGCACCCGCATTTGGTTCTGCGCCGCGACGGCGCCGAAATCAGCCGGATCCTTGATCAGCTTGAGCATTGTCCCCGCCGCCGTATGCGCTCGCGATTCGGCCTGGAGGTTGATGTAGGCCGTGCGCACCAGGCCGGTGATGTCCTTGTAGGGCGGGACGTGGGCGGGCTTGCGCGCGACCATCTTGACGATGTACGGCACCGCGCCGTCGGTCACCGCATGAACGTCGCCGGGATTCATCTTGAAGACTTCCTTGACCAGCTTGGGGTCGTCCTCGGCACCCTTGATTTGATCATTCGCGGCAAAAAACGGCGTCTCGACCGCAACCAGGCCGCGCTTTTTGGCAAGCTCGTTGAGCGGATGGCCTTCGAGTGCGGCGGCCAGATCCAAATCCAGGTCCTGACGTGCGACTTCGCTGCCGCTCTTGCGGCGGATGTCTTCGATTATCCGCGGGCGCGCTTCGGCCAGGGTCTCGAGGTGAGCGGGCTTCACCGCTTCGACCTCGATGACGTGGTAGCCGTACTGGGTCTGCGCGATGTCAAATTGACCGGGCTTTAGTCCAAAAGCCGCATTCTCGAAGGGCTTGATCATCTGGCCGCGCGAAAAGAATCCGAGTTCGCCGCCATTATTCCTGGTCCCGGGGTCCTGCGAATAGTCTTTGGCAAGTTTGGCGAAATCGGCGCCGGACCGCGCCTTCTTCAGGAGCTCTTCGGCTTTGGCCCTGGCCGCGGCCTTCTGCCGCGGCGTCGCATCCTCAGGCACCGCAATCAGGATATGACGGGCGCGAACCTGCTCGGGATGGGTGAATTCATCCTTCAAGTGCTGACGGTAGTAATCCTGAATTTCGGCGTCCGCAGGAGTCGAGGAACCGGCCAGCGCGAGAGGATCGTAACGAACGAAGATAATCTGAATTCGCTCGGGCTGGCGGAAGCCTTGCTTATTCTTCTCGTAAAAATCGACAAGCTCCTTGTCGGTCGGATGAATAGCCGTGGTGAAGTTACTATAGGGAAAGACCACGTAGGCCATCGAAAGGCGTTGATTGATTCGATTGAATTCCGTATGCGCCTCTTCGGAACTTACCTGGACTGAGTTGGAGACCATCTGCCGGATGGCGTCGACCACCATTTGATCGCGTGTCTGCGTCTCGAAACCGGCCGCGTCAAGATCGTTCGAGCGCAGGATCGCGTTGTAGCGCCGCACGTTGAAGCGGCCGTCCTCTTGAAAGGCGGTCTGCGACTCAATGGCGCGGGCGAGATCGCCATCGCTCACCCGGATGCCGAGCCGTTGCGCTTCGCGGTCGACCAGGGCTTGTTGAATCAACTGCTGCAAAGCCAATTCGCGCAGGTTGATCCCTTGCAGCATCGTCTGCGCGCGGTCGCCGTAGGCGTTGCGCACGTTGTTCTGGATACGGGTGACTTCCTGATCGATCTGGGCGCTCAGGATTTTCCGGCCGTCGACCGAGGCAACCGGATGAACCGTATTGAAAAAGCCGGTGCCGATACCCCAAAAACAGAAAATACCGATAAGAGCCACCAGCAGCACGCGGATGGTCCATCCATATGCGTTCTTGCGAAATGCCTGCAACATGACAGGATGATCATAGTTTATTGTTATTTCGTTAAGCAATTAGGCGATGCTAGCTTGCCTGACCCAAAGCATCTCTGTTAGTTTTCAAAAAGTGCGCGAGTTCTGACTTTTTCACATCGGCGGCATCGGGCCAAAAGACTCGCTGGGGACAGTCGAGGCAAGGCGGGGTTGCTGACCAGAGCCCGTATCGGGCGACGCAAGAGGCGAAAAGCCAGTGGTCTTAAATTCTATTTTGGGATGGTTCTCGAACGATCTCGCGATTGATCTCGGAACCGCCAACACGCTGATCTACGTGAAGGGCGAGGGTATCGTCTGCAATGAACCCTCGGTCGTGGCGGTGCAGAAGGATTCGCGCGGGGGACGGCGCGTGCTGGCGATCGGGGCGGAAGCCAAGAAGATGTTGGGGCGGACGCCGGGGTCGATCGTTGCGATACGGCCGCTCAAGGACGGCGTCATCGCCGACTTCGAGATCACCGAGAACATGCTGCGCCATTTCATCCAAAAGACCCACAACCGCAAATTTTTCGTGCGCCCGCGAATTGTGATTTGCGTGCCGTTTGGCATTACCGCGGTGGAAAAACGCGCGGTGCGCGAGTCGGCCGAATCGGCCGGCGCGCACGAGGTCTATCTCATCGAGGAACCGATGGCGGCGGCGATTGGCGCCGGACTGCCGATCACCGAACCGTCGGGCAACATGATCGTCGATATCGGCGGCGGTACCACCGAAGTCGCCGTGATTTCGCTGGCAGGTGTGGTCTTTTCCCGTTCGGTGCGAGTGGCTGGCGACAAGATGGACGAAGCCATCATCCAGCACATCAAACGCAAGTATAACCTGCTAATCGGCGAACGCACCGCCGAACTGATCAAGATTACCATCGGCTCGGCCTATCCTGGCAATGAAATTCAGACGATGGAGATCAAGGGACGCGACCTGGTTGCGGGCGTGCCCAAAATCATCGAGATCACCGACGAGGAAATCCGCGAGGCGCTGATGGAGCCGGTGCACCAGGTGGTGGAATCGGTGCGTATCGCGCTTGAGCGTACACCGCCCGAACTGGCCTCGGATATCGTTGAAAAAGGTATCGTGTTGGCGGGTGGCGGCGCATTGTTGCGCAACCTCGACGTGCTGTTGCGCGAGGAGACCGGCTTGCCGGTCACGTTGGCCGACGATCCGCTGACCGCGGTGGTGATGGGCGCGGGCAAGGTGCTCGACGAAATTTCCCTGCTGCGCGACGTGACGGTGGACTAGGGGCGCGCTCCGAGTCCTCCTCATACTTCCGGCATTGACCAAGATCGCTCCCCTTTCAGGGCGTAAAAGGTGAGAGGTTCCTTCCTGTGGCGTAACCGAGTGCTGCTCGCGAGCGGTGCGCTGCTGCTGCTGTCGTTACATCTTCTGTCGACCGGCGTATCGCCGGGGGCGCGGGTGGCCAAGCCGAGCCTGTTCCTGATGGAGGTTCTGCGCCCGGTGCAGATCTTCGAGTCGGCGCTGGTGAATGACTCCACGAGCTTCGTCCACGATTACTTCGACCTCGTCAATGTCCGCCAGCAGGATCTCGTGCTTAAGCAGCGGCTGGCCGAGTTGGAAAGCCAGACCACCAAGCTCAAGGAACTGGAGGTCGAGAACCACCACTTGAGTGATTTGCTTGAATTGCGCGACGCCCTCACGACTAAAGCGGTGGCCGCCAGCGTCATCGGCGCCGACGCGGGCGGTCTCGCGCGGACGCTGGTCCTGTCGGAGGGCGGACACAACGGGCTGCGCCGTGACATGGCGGTCGTCTCGACCGATGGTGTGGTCGGCAAGCTGATAGCGGTCTCGCCCGACTCTTCGCGCGTGCTGCTCATCAGCGACCACAATTCGGCGGTCGACACCTTCGACCAGCGCAGCCGCGCACGCGGGATTGTCGCGGGCGTGGTCGACGACGGTCTGACGATGAAGTACGTGGACCGTTCCGAAGACATCAAGGCGGGCGACCAGGTGGTAACTTCCGGGATGGACGGCATTTTCCCGCGCGGGCTTTTGATTGGAACGGTGGCCAGCGTCTCGCGGGAAGGCCCTGGGCTGTTTCTGAAGGTGGACGTGGAGCCGGCCGCCGACTTCACGCGCATCGAGCAGGTGCTGGTGTTAACGCAAAAGCCGTCGCAGCTTCCGCCACCGCCCGGCAACGGCGCAAACTAAAGGTGTGCGGTTGGTTGCGCTGTTTGCAGTCGCCACCTTCGTCGGTCTGGCCTTGGAGACCACCATCCCGCGCTTGCTGCCGATGGGCGCGCTGGTGCCGGACCTGGTGTTGATTCTCGTGGTCGATCTCGGCTTCCGCCATCACGGCGCACTGGCGCCGGCGATGGCGTTTGCGATGGGCTACGCAGTGGACAGTTTCTCGGGAACGCACCTCGGGCTCAACGCTTTTATGTACACGCTGATCTTCCTGCTGGCCTACGAAATGTCGCGCCACCTGATGGCGACCGGCACGTTTATCGGTGTGACCACAGTGTTCCTGGGAGTAATACTCAAGGGGTATGGCGATTTCGCGATAAGTTCGGCATGGAACGTGAGCGGACAGATGGGAACGCTGCTCGCGCCGGTCTTGCTCCAGGCAATGATAACCGCGCTGTTGGCGCCGTGGGTGTTCGTGCTGATGGCGCGAGGCAAACGAACGTTAGGATTGCCCCAACGGAGCCTGCGTGAATAAACTCACACGGGAATTCGGGAGTGGCTAGGTTTCCACGCCGGAAGAAAAGCCGGCCAATTCCGAAGCTGGAGCCAAGGATCGCCGCGTTGATGACGCTGGTGGTTGTGGTGCTGGCGGGGGCGGCGGTGCGCCTGTATTACCTGCAGGTCATCGAACATAATACGATGGCCGAACTCGCCGACCGCAATCGCATCCGGATAGAGCGGCTACCCTCTCTGCGCGGCCTGGTTTTCGATTCGGAACATCGCCCCCTGGTCGATACCAAGCCGTCGTTCGACGCCGTGATGGTGCCGGAGGACGTGCGCAATCAATCGCGCACAATCGAAAAGCTCGAGAAACTGCTGGGCGAAGACAACGTCGCGGGCAAACTCACCGAGGCCGAAGACGACGGCCGCTCACCCTACGAGCCGATCACGGTCGAGGAGCATCTCGACTGGCAACAGGTGGTCGCACTAGAGACGCATCAACTCGACCTGCCCGGCGTCAGCCTGCAGGTGCTGCCGCGCCGGCATTACATTTACGGCTCGCTCGCCGCCCATCTGCTCGGTTACGTCGGCGAGGTCACGGTGAAGGATCTGCGCCATTATCCTGATTATCGGATGGGCGACGAGATCGGGAAGTTCGGGCTTGAGCGCGCCTACGAAGACACCCTGCGCGGCGACGCGGGCGGCCAGGAAATCGAGGTCGACGCGGTGGGGCGCCGTTTGCGCATGTTACGCGAAATCCCCGAAAAGCCGGGCGACAGCGTGGTGCTGACGCTCAATCTTGACCTGCAGCAGGTTGCCGAACAGGCGATCGGTGATCGCGCCGGCGCACTGGTCGCGCTCGACCCCCGCACCGGCTACATCCTGGCGATGGTGAGTCACCCGGCGTTTGATCCGAACATCTTCGCCAACGGGATTACGCCGGCGCAATGGCGCGATCTCGCGACCAATCCCGAGCATCCGCTCCAGGATCGCGCCATCCAGGGCATCTATCCGCCCGGTTCGACCTTCAAAGTCGTCGATGCGATCGCGGCGCTGGAAGACCATGCGATAACGCCGGCAACGTCCTATCATTGCGCGGGCGGACTATGGTTCGGCGGACGCGAGTATCGCTGCTGGCGCCGCCAGGGGCACGGCGACATTTCGGTGCATCGCGCGATCATCGAGTCGTGTGACGTCTTCTTCTACCACGTCGGTGAAGACCTCGGCATCGACCGGCTGGCGAAATGGGCGCATGCGCTCGGTCTGGGCGAGAAGACCGGCATCGATCTCTCCAATGAGCGCTCCGGCATTATTCCGTCGAGCGAATGGAAATGGCGGCGCTTTCGCCAGCGCTGGTATCCGGCGGAGACGCTCTCGGTCGCCATCGGACAGGGCTACGTCTCGGTGACTCCGCTGCAGATGGCCCTGGTTACCGCCGAAGTCGCCAATGGCGGCATCCGTTATAAACCGCAATTCGTCAAGGAAATCCAGTCGCTCGACGGCACTGTGGTCAAGACTTTTCCTCCGGTCATCGAGTCGCGCGTCAATATCAATCCGCAGGATCTGCAGCTTATCCGCGACGCGATGGCGGGCGTGGTCAACGCGCCCGATGGCACCGCCCACGCCGCGCGTCTGCCCAATGTCACTGTATGCGGAAAGACCGGCACCGCCCAGGTGGTCAAGGAAGCGCAGGGCACGCGCGTGAAGGAAAACGCGTTGCCGGAGAAGTACCGTGACCACGCATGGTTTATCGCGTTTGCGCCGGAGAACAACGCGAAAATTGCGATCGCCTGCATCATCGAGCATTCGGGCCATGGCGGCAGTTCGGCCGGACCCGTGGTCAAGGCCGTGATGCAACGCTATTTCGAATTACATCCGCCCCAGAACACTCCGCCGCGGAATCCGGCCAACCTTACCCTGCGCCCGGGTAACGAGGCGCTGCCGGCCCACGGCAAAATCGGCCGGGTGGCGGAACGTTAGGAAGCGTAACGCATGGCGGGCATTGATCGGCGGCTGCTTTACCACTTCGATTGGACCGTCTTCGTACTGGCGCTCGCGCTCGCCGCGGTCGGTCTCCTGAGCGTGCTGAGCGCAACGTATAACGGGCCGCATCATGCGCTCGATCCGCTGGTCATTCGCCAACTCATCTGGATCGGTGTAGGCGCCACCATGATGACGGCCGCGGCGCTGTTCGATTATCGCGCGCTCGGCACCTATGCTTATCCCGTCTATGTTGGGACGATCGCGCTGCTCGGCGCGGTCATGGTCGCGGGCCAGGCCACCGGTGGGTCGCGCCGATGGCTTAACTTGGGCGTGGTCAAGCTCGAGCCGTCGGAGATTGCCAAGCTCGCGATGGTGCTGGTGATGGTACGCTACCTGCGCGAGGAACCACCGCGCGGCGGCTGGAGCGTGCGCCAGTTGCTGATCCCGGCGATACTGCTCGCGGTCCCGGTCGTGCTGGTGCTGAAGCAGCCCGATTTGGGCACGGCGCTCATTCTCATCCTGATCACGGCGACCCTGATCTTCGTTGGCGGTCTCAACTGGCGCACGATGGTGGTGGTAGTGCTGGCGGCGATGCTGGCGGCGCCGGTCGCATGGCATTATCTCAAACCCTATCAGCGCGAGCGGCTGGTTAGCTTTCTCAATCCGCAGTCGGATCCGCTGGGGTCGGGCTATCACATAATCCAGTCGGAAATCGCCATCGGCTCCGGCGGCGCATGGGGCAAGGGTTTTCTCAAGGGCACGCAGGCGCGTCTCAATTTCCTGCCCGAGCAGACTACCGACTTTATTTTTTCCGTTTACGCGGAGCAGTTCGGCTTTGCCGGTACGATGCTTCTGCTGGGACTCTACATGGCGCTAATCGCGCGCGGTATCTGGATCGCCAAGCACGCGCGCGACCGTTTCGGATCGCTGCTCGCGATCGGCTTTACCGGCATAATCTTCTGGCAAGTGGCGATCAATGTCGGCATGGCGAGCGGGATGCTGCCGGTGGTGGGCATCACGCTGCCGTTGGTGAGTTACGGCGGTTCGTCGTTGATCGCGATGATGATGGCGATGGGCGTGTTGATCAGCATCAACATGCGCCGCTATCTGTTCTGAAGACAGCGCCGGCGGAGCCATGTAGACTTCAGGGCGAAAACGCGACGGCGACACGGCGCGTCGCCTTCGAGAGCCATCCGCGGTCGAGGAGTAAGCATGGCGCGCGCGCAAAAATCACCCAATCCCGCAAAATTCTCTAATCCAAAGGACCAGGAAATCCACGCGGTTCATCTTCGCTATATCGAGGTAATGGAGAGCGACCGCCTCACCACCATCAGCGACGAAACCAAGGACCATTACTTGCGCGTACTCAAGTCGCTGACTGAAAAGCTAGCCGTGCCGGGCAAGCCGCTGTCGGAGATTGTCGGCGAGATGATGGCCGAGGCGGCGCCGCTGTTGTTTCAGACCATGCAGCGTTAGCGGCGCGCCGCTCCAGCAAACATCCGCTCAACTTCTTCCCTGGCCTCGTTCGGCCCAACGAAACCGCGGCAACGCCACGCCATCATAGGCTCGCCACCACGATCGACAGAACCGACAACACCCAAGGTATCAGCACGAGCACCATCAGCGGCTTGCCGACAAAAATAGCCTCTCGCGCAGTGAGATAGACCGTTTCGCCGCCCGATATATACGGGTGAACGCGGCCCTCCTCTGGCTGCGGCGCGGGCGGCCGATGCTTCAGGTAGTGCTTGGAGAGCCGGTTCCCCAGGATCATCAGGCTGAAGGCGACCACCAGGCACACATAGGCGGTGACCGCGAGCGCATGGTGCATGGCGGTAAATCTAACGGCGCCCTTGCGACGGCGCAATGTCGGCGCGGCGGGCCGCTATTTCTTCTCCCTGATGGCGTGGGCAAAAGCCCACCATGAAGAGGACGACGACCGTCAACGGAATCGCGACGAGCAAAACTTCTCTGGTTGGCCGCATCGATTACCTGCCCCTTCATCAGCGGCCTATTTCCCGCGCGTGCATCCCCTCGCGCGCGCATCCCCTCGCGCACGCATCCCCTCGCGCACGCATAGCGGCCGCCCGGACCAGGGCCATCGCTGTTTGCTCGTAGCGTTATCCGCCGACGTGCGGGAATCTCACGCCTCCAGCGTATAGGCGCTTTCTTCATGCTGGCTGAGATCGAGCCCCATCACCTCCGCCTCGTCGTCCACGCGCAAACCGACGATCGCATCCACGATTTTGAGCAGAATCACGCTGCCGATGAAGGCGAACGTAATGCTCGCTCCGACCGCGATGAACTGGATGAGGAGCTGGCGCGGATTACCGAAGAAAAGTCCGTTGGCCCCGCCTGAGTTTACAGCAGCACTGGCAAACAGCCCGGTTGCGAGCGCGCCCCAAATGCCGCCGACGCCATGTACGCCCACGACGTCAAGCGCGTCATCATAGCCAAGGTGCGATTTCATACGAACGGCAAAGTAACACAGCGGACCGGCGACGGCGCCGATTATGATCGATGAAATCGGACCGACAAAACCTGAAGCGGGCGTGATGGCGACTAGTCCGGCGACCGCGCCACTGGCCGCACCGAGCACCGTCGGCTTGCCGGCCATCCACCATTCCGCGATCAGCCATGAAAGCGCCGCCGCGGATGCGCCGAGATGGGTGGCGACAAAAGCCGAGACCGCAAGACCGTTGGCCGCGAGCGCACTGCCGGCGTTAAAGCCGAACCATCCGACCCATAAAAGCCCGGCGCCGGTAATGGTGAGTGTCAGGTTATGCGGCATCATCGGTTCGCGCGGATAGCCGCGGCGCCGGCCAATCACCAGCACCGCCGCTAGCGCCGAGAGGCCTGACGATATGTGCACCACTGTGCCGCCGGCGAAATCGAGCGCGCCCAACTGATGAATCCAGCCATCGAGGCCCCATACCCAATGCGCCAGCGGGTCGTAGATGAGAGTGGTCCATAAGAGGCTGAAGAGCAGAAAGCCGCGAAACGAGATTCGCTCGGCGAACGCGCCCGTTATAAGAGCTGGCGTGATAATTGCGAACATGCATTGGAAGACCATATACGCCTGATGCGGCACAGTGGCGGCGTAACCGGGGTAGGGCTGGCTGGCGCTCACACCATTGAGCCCGACCCATGAAAGTCCGCCAATCAAACCCGCATGGCCGGGCGAGAAAGCGAGGCTATAACCAAAGAGAACCCACTGCACAGAAACCATCGCCGCGAGGATGAAGCTTTGCATGAGCGTGGCTAGAACATTTTTTCGGCGCACCATCCCGCCGTAAAAGAGTGCGAGTCCCGGTGCTGTCATAAGAAGCACCAGTGCTGAAGATATAAGCACCCAAGCGGTGTCTCCGGCGTTGACTGTTGGAGCTTGCTGGGCCGCATGCGCAGGGCTTGCGACCGCGATAATTACCGCGCAAATCGCCAGCGCTGGACAAACGAATAGAGCTTTGCGTCGCAAAGGAACCATCTCCACCTCTCTTTGAGCGGTCGCGCTGGGTTGGAGTGCGCAAACCGGCATTAGCGGACAGGCGGCGGCGTTTGAAGCCGCCGAATCTGCCGCTTACTCGGGCATTTTCGAGAGAAATGGAGATTGAAACGCAAAAATCGCGCCGCGCGGACGCAAAAGTCGAAGTCCGCTTCCAGAACGGATTGGGGACTCCGAAAAAAACGCGACAGCGTGTGTGGGCCGCCAATTCGCCGCTGGCGGGCCGGTCCTCGGCTAACGGCTAGCCTTTGGGCAATTGCAGCACGCGCTCGCCGATCATGTTTTTTTGCACCGACGAAGTCCCGCCCGCGATCGTCATCGACTCGACCTGCAGGATCCGGCGCATCCAGTCGCCATCGGGAGCGAACCGCGAACGCCGCTCCAGAAAGGCGTAGGGGCCGAGCAGGCGCGCAGCAAATTTCGTCATACGCTGCAACAGCTCGGTCGACACCAATTTGCCAATTGAGGATTCGGCGCCGGGCTGCTGCCCCTTGAGGCGCTTCGTCATCGCGCGCAAGCCGTTGTACTTCTTGGCGTTGACCTCGATCGTGAATTGCGCAATCTGCTGACGGATTTCGTCGTCCTCCGCGGCTCTATTACCGTTCAGCCGCACCAGCTTCGCAAGTTCGATCAGTTGTGCCAGTACTACCTCGGTGCCACCGATGGTCTCGCTGATGCCGAAGCGCTCGTGCATCAGGGTGGACACCAGCACCTGCCAGCCGGCGTTGAGCGGTCCCAGCAGGTTTTCCTTGGGCACCCGCGCATCCTCGAAGAAGATTTCATTGAACTCGGCATCGCCCGTGATCTGCTTGAGCGGCTTGACCGTCACGCCGGGGCTCTTCATGTCGACCAGCAGGCAACTCATCCCCTTATGTTTGGGCAGGTCGGGATCGGTGCGGACGAAAAGTTGGCAGAAATCCGATCGATGGGCGTGCGTGGTCCACAACTTCTGACCATTGAGGATGAAGTAGTCGCCGTCGAGTTCCGCGCGCGTCTGAATCGACGCGAGGTCCGAACCCGCGCCCGGCTCCGACATGCCCTCGCACCAGATTTCGTCGGCGGCGATGATCGGCTGCAGATAACGCTTCTTCTGCTCGTCCGTGCCCCATTGCATCAGCGCCGGCCCGGTCATAATGATGCCGAGCACGTTGATGCCCATCGGTAGATTGAGCCGTGCCAGTTCCTGCTGGAAGAGGACCTGCTCGATGAAGGTGGCGCCGCGTCCGCCGTACTCTTTGGGCCAGTTGAGCCCGACCCATCCGCCCGCGTAGAGTTTCTTGTGCCACTTCTTGTTGCGTTCCCACAGAAGGTCCTCGTTGACGCGCTCTTTTTCCTCCGCCGTCAGCGGTGGCGGCTGATTCGCCTCCAGCCACGCGCGCACATGCATCCGGTAAGCTTCCTGCTCGGGAGAGTAATTGAAATCCATCTCGGGAAACGCTCCGATGAACTTGAGTTCGATATTATCCGCTTTTGATGCTACCGGAGTGGGCGCGATTTAGGTAGCGTCACGCAGACACCGTGGCGGGCCTGGAAACTACCATCGCGGCGGTGGCGCCGCCGTACGGCTCGGGAGGGAAGCGCGAGGGTCAAGCCTGAAGTATCCGTAATGAAGAATGCCAGACGAAGTAGAATCAGGGAAATGAATCGCGAAAGCCGCTTTTCCTACCAGTGCAACCAGTGCGGCCGCTGCTGCCATGACCAGGTGATCACGCTCTCGCCATGGGATGTTCTTCGCATCGCGCGAGCGGCGGGAGTCACCACCGGCGAGGCGGTTGCGCGCTACACCGAACGGCGCGGCTCGCTGCTCAAGTTTGGCGCCAACGGCGGATGCGTCGCACTCGATGGAGTGCGTTGCACGCTGCATCGCGGACGTCCGCTCGCATGCCGGCTCTATCCGCTCGCGCTCGAACGCGACGACGCCAAGGACGGCACTCCCGATAACGCGACCGAGCAATTCGTCACGCTGGAACCGGCCGGCGGCTCGCTTGGCGTTTTCGCCAACAATGGCACGGTCGGGGCGTTTCTCGCCGCGCAGGGCGTCCCGGAATATCTCGAGATGAACACGCCTTACGCGCGAATGCTGCCGGCCTTCAGGCGGCGCGTCGCGGATTTGGTCGACTTCGATACGGTCGAGCCACGCGAATTCTGGCGGCGGGCGGTGGCCGAGGCGTTGCGCGAGTCGGGCTTCGACGCGAATCCACTAATCGATGCGCTGTTCGATTCTGATGCGCTCGGATGCGGTCGCGCCACTGACGCGGATACGGTCGCGGCACACGTGCGCGCCCTCGAAACGAAAATTCGCGCCGAGGTGAATCCGGAAATCATTGCCGCAGCGGCCGTGATGCTGGCGGTGAGCCTCGGCTATTCGCCCGAGGACGCGATGAGCGAGGAATGAGCCCGGCGCTTCCATGCTGTCGACGGTTTACTCGGTATCGTCGGGGCCCGAGTCCCCGGGTGTCTCAGTGGCGCGGTGGCGCGGCTTGGACGACACCGTCGGTGGCGATATCGTGACGGACGGTTCGCCCGTGAGTGCGGCCGGCGGCGTGGTCGTGGGCGGCGACGGACGCGGCTTGTCGGCACCCAAATCATGGATTATCTGGCGCGCGTTAGCCGCCGGATCGACGTCCGGATAGACCTTCAGAATCCTGCCGTCTTCTCCGATCACGTAAGTGATGCGCTTATCCAGGCCGAGAATCGGAATACCATTGTCGGCACCGTAGGCCTTCGCGATTTTCTTGTCAGGATCGAGCAGCAACGGGAACGGAAGATGGTATTTCTTAATGAATTTGGCGTGGGATGCGGCCGAATCGATACTGCATCCGAAAACGACGATCCCGGCCTGCTGCAAAATCGCGTAGCCGTCGCGAAACGCACACGCTTCCTTGGTGCATCCGGGCGTGTTGTCCTTGGGATAGAA
>JBOHWJ010000378.1:0-2669 GCA_050736495.1 Binataceae bacterium (SeqCode)
GCTCTCTTTCGTCGGCATCATCATGTTGGTCGGCCTGGTAAAGAAAAACGCCATCATGATGATCGATTTCGCGCTCGACGCCCAGCGCACGGAGGGCACGCCTCCGGCCGAGGCGATTTTCGAGGGCTGCATGGTCCGCTTCCGCCCGATCATGATGACGACTTCGGCGGC
The DNA here is from genome assembly GCA_050736495.1 of Binataceae bacterium (SeqCode). Taxonomy (GTDB): domain Bacteria; phylum Desulfobacterota; class Binatia; order Binatales; family Binataceae; genus JBOHWJ01. Next base: position 172 of record JBOHWJ010000378.1, read on the forward strand.
CCTGATGGGCGTGCTGCCGATCGCGATCGGAATCGGGGCGGGCGCCGACGCGCGCCGTCCGCTCGGTATCGCGGTAGTCGGCGGCCTGCTCTTTTCGCAGTTGCTAACGCTCTACATCACGCCGGTCGTCTACACTTACATGGATTCGTTCCAGGATTGGGTCAAAGGACGATTGACGTATCGCAGCCTGCGCGCGAGGGAAGCGGCTATACTACCGCCGCCTGACCGAGGTGAAGAACCGCGCCGCCGCGCCGCCTCGTAACGCGATCACATTGCCTGCCGCGAGAACGGAGTTCATCGCCGCAAGGCGCGCATGATGATTTCATCGTCGCGTCACTCGCGGATCATCCGTAGTTAGCGCCGCCTCGCGCTATCGCGTGGCAGAGACTTTCGCCCACCGCTGCCAGCGGCTAAAATAGCAATCGGTTACATTTCTCGAAGGGACGAACGAAAGGCACCCGCCCGGACGTTGATGGTTCAGGTTTTGTCTGGCAATAACAATAAGCGATCAAATGAAGAAGCGACGACGGAACCGCGCGTGGTCGTCGATTTCGAGTTGCTGAGAAAGATCGGCGGATGCAATTTCCGCGATTTGGGCGGCCATCCCGCCAAAGATGGCCGCCAGGTGCGCAGCGCAATGGTCTATCGCTCCGCCCACTTGGCTAACGTGCCCGAGGAAAGCCCGCTGCGTTTGCTCAAGCTACGCACTTTGGTGACCCTGCAAAGCCGCCTCGAGGTAAGGCATCTGGGTCCGCCGAAGCCCGAGTTTCTACAATCGGGCGTGCGCTGGGAGCATATACCGATCGGCGATCCGTGGTTTCAGGAAGACGGCTTCCATCGTATCGCGAGCAAGCCCGGCGATGAGCATCTCGTAATCCTAACCGAATTCCGCGACAACTGGCGCTCGTTTTTCAAGCTGCTCGCCACCGGCGATGTCTATCCGCTGCTGTTTCATTGTTCGGCCGGCCGCGACCGCACCGGCGTTGGCGCCGCGGCTCTGCTCGAGCTGCTGGGCGTTAGCCGCGAGCGGATTCTCGCCGACTTCCTTGAAAGCAACACGACTTTTCCGCGCATGCTCCTCACTGATCGGCAGCTCGCGCCGATCTTCGCACTGATCGATGAAGCCGGCGGCATCGAGAGTTTCATGCGCGACCGTATCGGATTAACGTCCGACGACATCGCGGCCGTCCGCGAGGGCCTTCTCGAAGAATCCTGACGCCCGATATTCCAGTCATTCTTCCGTAACTCCGTCATGGAGACAGAGCGCATAAGGCGGCGCGTGAGGCGCTGCGCGCAATTCACGTGTGGAAGAATTCATGCGTGCGAATCTCCCAGTGCCGGCCCGCGTTACATCTCGAAGAACGGGCACAGCAAGAAAGCGCCGCCCCGCGTGAGCAACCGCATCATCGCCGGCGCCCATCGCTCCGGCACACCCAACGCGCGCGCGGCCAGCGCCGCCGTCCAAGGTGTCTCGGTGCGCGCCAGAGTCAGATTGAGCGCGCTCAGCAGGCCGGGCGCAGGGTACGGCACCAGCGCATGCGCCTCATGGGGTTTGAGGCCGGCCTTCTCGCGCGCGATTTCGACCGCGCGTCCGAGGCCGCCCAACTCGTCGACGAGGCCATGCGCCTTGGCCGCCTTCCCGCTCCAGACGCGGCCGCGCGCCACCGCCTCGGTTTCCGCGGGCGCGAGCTTGCGTCCTTCAGCGACCTTCGCGGTAAAATTGCCGTAGAGTTCACCCACCACCAGGTTCAGTTGCGCGAGTTCCTCGTCGGTCATCGCGCGCGCCATCGAGAGCGCGTCGCTGACCTCGTCCGACTTGGCCACGTCGAGTCCGACACCGAGATCGGTGAGCAGATTCTGCAGGCTGAACTTAGTGTAAAGCACGCCGATCGAGCCGGTGATCGTCACCGGTTCGGCGACGATCGCGTCGGCCGCCATCGCGACGTAATATCCGCCCGAGCCTGCCACATCACCCATCGAAGCGACCACCGGCTTGCCGCGTTTTTGCGCTTCACGCACCGCCCGCCATACGATATCCGAGGCGAAGGCCGAGCCGCCGGGAGAATTGACGCGAAAGACGATTGCGCGGACGCTGTCGTCGCGCGCCGCGCGGCGGATTTCGCCGGCGACCGCTTCGCCGCTCAGAAAATCGCCCGCAAGTGGCGGCTCGCCCGAAACCACCGGACCGAGTCCGTGGATCAACGCCAGATGGGCGCGTCTTTTGGGCTCGCGCACGTAATCGAGGTGGCGCAGGTAGCGGTTAAGGCCAACAAACACCTTCTCCTTGCCCTCGGGATCGAGATCGCCGCGCACGTCCTCGATATAGCCGGTACGGTCGCATAGACCGGCTTCGCAAGCCGCCCGCGCACTGATGAAGCCGCTGCCGAGCAACTCGCGCGCGCGCTCGAATTCGAGTTTGCGCGCGTCCGCAACGCGCTCAGCCATGACGGTCTTGCAGTCGGCGATGATCGCTTCGAGACTTTCGCGCAATTCTGGCG
>JBOHWJ010000379.1:0-2625 GCA_050736495.1 Binataceae bacterium (SeqCode)
GGTGATAGTCGCGCCCCGCGGCATGGCGAATTGCTAGACTGCGAATCCGCGCCCGAATCGCGAATAACTAACGACCACAAGCGCCATTCGGAAGCCGAACGGCCCTAACCGTCCTTGGCTGGGAGAATATCGTGGCACTCGCATCCGACATCAAAACAGGCCAATCCGACCTCGAACAGCTCTGTGTAAACTCGATCCGCGTGCTCGCCATCGACGCGGTGCAGAAGGCCAATTCCGGCCATCCCGGCATGCCGATGGGGATGGCGCCGTCGGCCTACCTGCTTTTCACCCGCTTCATTCGCCATAACCCGAAAAATCCGCACTGGTACGGACGCGACCGCTTCGTGCTGTCTGCGGGGCATGGATCAATGCTGCTCTACAGCGTCCTCTACCTGACCGGTTACGACCTGCCGTTGGACCAGCTCAAGCACTTCCGCCAACTCGGCAGCAAGACCCCGGGCCATCCGGAGAATTACCTCACACCCGGCGTTGAAACGACCACCGGGCCGCTTGGCCAGGGCTTCGGCAATGGCGTCGGCATGGCGATTGCGGCCAAGCATATGGCGGCACGCTTCGAGCGTGACGGCTCGGGCCTGTTCGACCATCGCATCTTCGCCATCGTGAGCGACGGCGACATGATGGAAGGCGTGTCGAGTGAGGCGGCGTCGATAGCGGGCCATCTCGGGCTCGGCAATATCGTCTATCTGTATGATGACAACCACATCACAATCGACGGCAGTACCGCGATCGCTTTCTCGGAGGACGTATGCAAGCGCTTTGACGCTTACGGCTGGCATACGCAGGCGGTCGAGGACGGCAACGATCTGAAGGGTATCGCGCAAGCGATCGAAAATGCGATCGCCGAAGACCGCCGCCCGTCACTGATTCGCGTGCGCACGCACATCGGCTACGGCAGCCCGAATCGCCAGGATACGTCCGAAGCGCATGGCAAGGCGCTCGGCGTCGAGGAAGTCAAGCTGACCAAGAAGTTCTATGGCTGGCCGCTCGAGCCGGACTTCTACGTACCCGACGCCGCGCTCAACGTGTTCCGCCGATGCGTCGCGCGCGGCGCCGAACTCGAATCCGATTGGAACCGACGCTTCGATGGCTACGCCAAGGACGATGCGAAAGTGGCGGTTGAATTCAAGTCGACGCTCGCCGGCGAACTACCGGCCGGATGGGACAAGGACCTGCCGGTCTTCACCCCCAAGGACACGTTGGCGACGCGTGAATCGGCTTCGCAGGCCGAGCAGGTAATCGCAAAAAGCGTACGGAGCCTGTTCGGCGGCGCCGCGGATCTGAACGAGTCCACTTTTACCAACATCCAGGGGGGCGGCGATTTCGAGCGCGGCAATTACGCCGGGCGCAACCTGCACTTCGGTATCCGCGAACACGGCATGTGCTCGATCCTGAACGGCATCGCGCTACACGGCGGCTTCATCCCCTACGGCTCGAGCTTCTTGGTGTTCACCGACTACTGCCGGCCGTCGATTAGGCTGGCCGCGCTGATGGGTGTGCATGTCATCTATATATTTACGCATGACTCGATCGGCCTTGGCGAGGACGGCCCGACCCATCAGCCGGTCGAACATCTGACCGCGTTGCGCGCGATCCCGAACCTCACGCTGATTCGCCCAGGCGACGCCAATGAGGCGGTCGAGGCGTGGCGCGCCGCGTTGACCCATAAGGGCGGGCCGGTGATGTTCGCGTTGTCGCGGCAGAAATTACCGACGCTCGATCGCTCCACGATGGCGCCGGCGAGCGGTCTTGCGAGGGGCGCCTACGTGCTCACTGAAACCGCGGGCAAGACGCCAGAGATCATCCTTATTGCAACCGGGTCGGAGGTGCAGCTCGCGGTCGGTGCCAAAGCGGAACTGGAGCAGCGCGGCCGCGCCGTGCGGGTCGTCAGCATGCCAAGTTTCGAGCTGTTCGACAAACAGGACACCGCCTATCGCGATTCGGTGTTGCCGCCCGCGGTCAAGCGGCGCCTCGCGATTGAAGCCGGGGTGCCGCTCTCATGGTACAAATGGATCGGCTTCGAGGGCGACATGGTCGGTATGACGACTTTCGGCGCGTCCGCCCCGTACCAGGATTTGTTCAAGCATTTTGGATTCACGGTCGAGAACGTGACCGAGCATGCGCTTAAATTACTGGCGCGTTAAGGTTCAATAGTCCCGTTCCTGTGTCCATTATGCGAGCGCCCGCTCACTACACTGTTTCTTTCCGTCGAGCGGAGGGACCGGGCGGGGGCGAATGCCGGAAATGCTGCCGGCGCGGCTTCGTGTACTTTCCGCTGGCGCGGCGAGCGAAATTTCCGCTAGCCTGAGAAAGAACTTACGAGTGCGGGTTTTGCCGGATGAGCGACAGTAACATTATGGTTCTCGACGACCCGCGGGCGGTCCATGTGCGCGCGGCGGAAGAAATTGCGCACATCGCGGGCGAGGCCATCTGCATGCACGGCGAATTCACTTTGTGCCTGACCGGCGGTTCGACTCCGACGGGGGCTTATGAATTGCTCGCGACACGTTTTCATCTGAGCGTCGACTGGAAGGAAGTACAGTTCTTCTGGGGTGACGAACGCTGTGTACCGCCGGACGACCCGGAGAGCAACTACGGCATGGCGGA
>JBOHWJ010000380.1:0-3263 GCA_050736495.1 Binataceae bacterium (SeqCode)
CCATTGTCTGTCTCCGCGCCGCCATGGCCGCGGATCTCGCGCCGCCGCGCCGTTCCTCATCTCGCACAGGGATTAAATCAGGTTGAAACCGCGATGATGCGGCAACGTACATTCATAACAGAGACAGGAGGAGTCGACGGTGAACATCAAACGAACCCTAACCGCGGCAGCGGCATTCGCTTCCGCACTCATTCTGGCAGGTGCGATGGCGACGCCAGTGATGGCGCAGATGGCGAGCGCGCCCAACTTGAACGGCAATCCCTACGTCAATCCCGGCACCAATTACGGCAAACATCACGTGTACACCGAGCGGTTCAACTCTTATCTCGACGGCCATCCGGATGTTGCGCAGCAGCTACGTCAAAATCCCAAACTCATCAACGATCCGCACTACCTGAAGACGCATCCCTCATTGCGCGATTATCTCCACAAGCATCCGAATGTGGCCCAGGCTTACAGAAGCCATCCCGAAAGATTCATGCATCGGGAAAACAAGTATCAAAATAGCGACAACTATCACGGTGAGGCCAAGGCCAACTATCAGCAACATCACGATCAGGACTGGAACCAGCATCACGGAGAATCCGGCGCCCACTATCAAGAACACCACGAGCAACATCACGATCAGGGCTGGAACCAGCATCACGATCAGCCGCGGCAAACTAACTAATACCGGTTGACTGGCGGAGCCGGGGCAGCCACGTGCGGCGCCCGGCTCCAGCCTTTGCGCGATGCGTCGATGCGGTAACTCCAATGTTGCAGGAAACGGGTGATCTTCCAGACGGCCAGCGCCCGCTGCACGCTCTCAACCGCCTCGGCTTCGGCCCGCGCCCGGGCGACCTGGAACGTGTCGGGGCGATCGGCGTCGATCGCTTCATCGAGGAACAGCTTCATCCCGAGACGCTTGGCGAACCAGCCGGACTGAAGGATCAGATCGCGGCCCTGCGTACGCTGCGCATGACGCCGGTCGAGCTGTTCGTGCAGTTCCAGCTCCCGGTCCGGAACATCGGCAAGAACGACATCGAGGCGAAAAAGGCGGCGCGTAAGCGCTCGCGCGTGATCATCGAACAGGCCGTGCGCGCGCGGATTATCCGCGCGGTCCACGGTCCGCGTCAATTGCAGGAAGTGATGACCGCGTTCTGGTTCAATCACTTCAACGTCTTCGCCGGCAAGGGCCTGTGCCATTTGTGGACCGGCGCCTACGAGGAAGAGGCCATCCGGCCGCATACGATGGGTAATTTCCGCACGTTGCTCGGCGCTACCGCAAAGCACCCGGCGATGCTTTTTTACCTGGACAACTGGCAGAACACCGCGCCCAACAGTCCCGGCCGCCGCGGCAAGTTCGATGGTATCAACGAAAACTACGGCCGCGAGCTAATGGAGCTGCACACGCTTGGCGTCAACGGCGGCTATACGCAGCAAGACGTCATCGCGCTCGCGCACATCCTCACTGGCTGGACTATCATGCGGAGCAATCCCGCGCGCATGATGCGCAACCATCGGCGCCGTTTCGCGGGTCGTTTCAGCAGGTTCGGTGGCTTTCGCCGCTTCGGTTCCGCGGGCGAGAATAACGGTGACGGCACCAATCCGCATCGCTTCGGCAGTCCGCTGATGGCGGACGCGGCCGCCGATCAAGATGGTTTTCTCTTCGATCCGCGCCGCCATGATTTCACCGATAAGGTCTTCCTTCATCAGCATATTAAGGGCGCCGGTATCGAGGAGGGCGAGCACGCGCTCGATCTGCTGGCGTGCAGTCGCGCGACCGCGAATCATCTGAGCTACGAGTTGGCGCAATATTTCGTCGCCGACGCTCCGCCCCAGCCGCTGGTCGCGCGCATGGCCGCGCGTTATCTCGCCAGCGACGGCGACATCGGCGCGGTGCTCAAGACCATGTTCACAAGTCCAGAATTCTGGGACCGGCGCAACTACGGCCACAAGTTCAAGACCCCGTACGAGTACGTGATTTCGGCGGCACGCGCGACCGGCGTCACCGTGCGCAACGCACGGCCGCTGGCGGGGATGATGGCGCAAATGGGTCAGCCGCTTTACGGCTGCCAGACGCCTGACGGTTACAGGAATGAACAGCAGGCGTGGCTCAATCCCGAGGCGATGATGATGCGGCTGAGCTTCGCGACCGCGCTCGGCGCGGGCCGTCTGCCGCTCGGGCGCCCGGCACTTGACGATGTCGCCGATGAGGGGCGGATGGATGATGTGGGTGGTGCGATGGTGCGGACGGTGGCGATGGATGAGCCGCGCGGGCGAGCCTTCAAGATGGAGCCTCCCGACCCCGCGCGGCTCGCCTCGACGCTCGGCGATTTGTTCTCGTCGCGCACCGATGACGCCGTGATGGCGGCGCCGCCGTCCTTGCACGCACCGCTTATTTTGGGCAGTCCGGAATTCATGATGCGTTGAGTGATGGCAACCATGAGTTTTTTTAGCAATGGCTTTGCGTGGTTCCATGCGGCCGACGCGGCGATAGCCGAATCGGCCAATGAATTGGGCAGGATGGTTTCGCGGCCGGTGCTTTCGTTACGTCCGCTGCTGATGCGGACGCGAGAGCCGGCGTCGTCGGCGGGTGTGCGCGAGGACATTTTGAAGCTGGTGACGGTCGAGAAATTTCGCGGCGCAAGGTTCGAGGCCAGGCCCACATTGCGCGGCCGGACGCGTTAGCCAGCGTGCGGCTTGCGCACGGGCCAAGGTTGCAGCGAGGAAGGCACGGGCAGTGGCGACGCAACGCGACGATGGTGGCGGCTTCGACGCGCTTGGCGTCAAGCCAGTCGGGCGGCGCGACTTTATCCGGCGCGCGATAATACTCTCGGCGGCTTCGGGAATTTTCCTGCTGAGTCCACATGCGTGGGCGGCGCGCACGCTCGGCGATAGCGGGGATAGCGCCGGCCATAAGCGGCTGGTGGTGGTCTTCCTGCGTGGCGCGGTCGACGGCCTTAACGTGGTGATACCCTACGGCGATCCCGCCTACTACGACTACCGGCCCACGATTGCGGTGCCGCGCGCGGGCGGCGAAGGCGCGGTGCTCAACCTCGATGGCCATTTCGGACTTCATCCGGCGCTTGGCTCGCTGATGCCGCTGTGGCGCGACGGCACGCTCGCGTTTGTCGACGCCTGCGGCTCGCCCGACCCCACGCGATCGCATTTCGATGCGCAGGACTTCATGGAATCCGGAACGCCGGGACGCAAGGCCACGGCCGACGGATGGTTGAATCGCGCCCTTCCGCCGGAAGCAGACCGAAAAAGCCCAGTCCGGG
>JBOHWJ010000381.1:0-3480 GCA_050736495.1 Binataceae bacterium (SeqCode)
TCCCAAGGCCAATGTCGAAAAGATGCGCCGCGGTGTCGCGCTCGGCGATGAAGACCGCTGGCCATGGCTCGACGCGGTGAGCGCACTAATCGACAAATGTCTTGTGCGCGGGGCAAACGCCGTGATCGCATGTTCGGCGCTCAAGCAGGCTTATCGCGAACGCCTCGTTGCGGACCGCGTACGGGTCAAGGTTGCTTATCTCAAGGGGACGCACGAGCTTATTGCTGCGCGGCTTGCCGCCCGCAGCGGTCATTTTTTCAACCACGACTTGTTGCGGAGCCAGTTCGATACGCTCGAAGAACCGCCCGATGCGATTACGGTTGACGTTACCGCGGATGCGGGCGCGTTGGCCGATGCGATCGCGGCGCAACTGCACGCATGAACATCAGTGCGCGCGTCAGCGCGAGTCATTTCCGCGCGTTTGATGCGGCACCGGAAGGGCGTTTTCAAGGTTCAGGATTTGAGCGCGGCTGTCGCGAACCGCTCGGCAACTCACCCGCCGCGGGTGCGCGACATCGCGTTATTTTTCCGCGAAGAAAGCAAGCAACTGTTCGATTAGATAATCGGGGCGCTCCTCGGCGATCCAGTGGGCGCAATCTTCAATCACGCCGCCGCGGACATCATCGGCCAATTTCTTCATCGAACGCTCCGTATGCGCGCCGAAGCCGTATTGGCCGCCGAGCGCCAGCACTGGCATCTTGAGCCTGGTCTTGGCGTTTTCCTTGTTGTGATCGACGTCGTCGAAAATTGCGCGATAGTACTCGAAGCCCGCGCGCATCCCGCCCGGCGCCGCATAGCAGCGGACGTATTCGTCGATGTCCTGCTCGCTGAAGGCGTCGGGTTTGAACGCTGTGCGATAGAACCAAGTCAGGTAGGCGCGTTCGTGGCCGGCGACGAGCGTTTCGGCGAGATCGCGGACGTTATGAAAGGCGATATGCCATAGGCCACCGCGCCGCGTCATTTGCGGAAACTCTTCGAGCCCGGCGGCGGGAATGGCGACGTCGAGGACGACGAGCTTGCGCACCTCGTCGGGATGGGCGCAGGCGTAAGCATAAGCGACTGGGCCACCCCAATCGTGTCCGACCAGGGAAATCCGCTGGAAGCCGAGCTTGCGCACCAGTTGATAGATGTCGTCCGCGATCGTGCGCTTGTCGTAGCCGCTCGCCGGTTTCGACGTGTCGCCGAGCCCGCACAAATCCGGCGCGACGACCGTATAGCGCGCTGCCAGCGCCGGCATAATGTGGCGCCATTCGTACCAGGTTTGCGGCCACCCATGGAGCAGGACGACCGGGTCGCCGTGGCCGGCGGTCACGTAATGCATGCGCACGCCGTCGAGCGCGATCATGCGATGAGCGAGAGCGGGGCCGCCGCTCGTCACGATTTTTTTTCCGGCTCCCACAGGCGCTGCCACGCGCGCATCCCTTCCTGCAGCGTCTTCTGCACCGTTTCGGCCTGCTTGCGCGCCTCCTCGGCCCAATTAGCCGAGCCGGAGGTGCCGGCGGCGAAGGCCTCGGTCGCCTTGCGCCAATTTTCCGCCCACGCCTCCATTGGATTGCGCGGCGCGGACGCGCCTGCGGCACCGCCGCTCGCGGCCATCCGGCGGCATTCGCGCTCCCACAGCTCGAAGCCCTGTTCGAGCGCGGCGATAACGCCGTCCTTGCTCATGCGCGCGATACGCAGCCAGTGCTCGACGATACGGTCGCGGTCGACGCCACTGGCCTGTTTGGCGAGATTTTCGAGCGCCTTGCCCGCGGCCGAGAGCGCCTCACCATAAGCCTCACTCGCTTTTTTGATCGCTTCCGCGATACCCGACAGGTTGTCCATTGCTTAGACCCCCGAATGCACTGAATGAAACATGCTCCGATGCGGCCGCCCAGGCAAATGGCGCGCCGCCCACGCGTGGTGCTCTCCGCATCGGCGGGCGGCGCTCTCTTATATTTAGAGGTCGATCGGGAGTTCGAGGTACTCGTGGTAGATGAAGTCGCGTTGCTCGAGCAATTGCGGCGTTATCGCGGAGCGTATCGCCGGATGCGCGCAGGTATAGACCTGGCGGAAGCGTGGCGACATCGCGCATAGCGAGTCCGGCAGCGGCTCGACCAGCGCGGCGAAGGCGGCCCAGTGGATATCGAGTGCGCTCAGGCGATCACCGATGAAAAAGCGGCTGCCGCGCGCGCGCTGCCCGGCGAGGCGCTCGGCCAGCAGCTTCAGGATTTCAGCGCATCGGCTCGGCGCCGCTTCCGCCGCCGCCGCTGCGTAACCGTATCTGGCGCCGAACTGCGCGGTGCCCGTTTTCACGTCCGCAGGCAGATCTGGATTGACCAGCGTTTCGTGGAGCATCATCAGCCGCCGCGACCAGCCGAAGCCGGTTTCGCCGCAAATCTCATTGCACAGGCCGAACATGAGCACACGCTCGTCGATTGGCGCCGGGATTAGCGGCGGATCAGCGGCGAGCCGCTCGGCCAGGTAAAGCTGTTCAATCCAAGTGCTGCGCGGACGTTCGTCATTATATATTGCGACCGGCGCACTGGTTTGTTTGGTCCAGTTTAGCAGCGCCAGGTTAGAGCCGCGGCCCTCCTGGCGTACGCTGACGAAAGGGATTTTCTTGACATGGAAGATGCCCTTGGCCGCCTCGCCCCAGGGCCCCGGAACTCCGGCTGTGAGCACCAGTCTGAGCCCCCGCATCCCGATCGCCTGTTCGACTTCGATATATTGCGCCATTGCTGGACTCCCGCGGCCCGCCGCGCCGCGCGCTTCGTCATGGATGATAGTGATGCGAGAGGGGGGACTTGAACCCCCACGCCTTGCGGCACCGGATCCTAAGTCCGGCGCGTCTGCCATTCCGCCACTCTCGCGCACTGGAATTACACGGTAGCGTTTTTGCGCCGTGGTGCAACGGCTTCGCATTGTCGCCGGCAGACCATCCGATGGCAGTGAAGGAACTTGCGCGACAGGGCGCTCGGCTCATGGTAAGCTTCACGGTCAGCCCGGGGTCTATCCCGCGGCCCTGAAAAGGACGTACTGGATGAAGATTCGACCAAGTATTGCCGGTGGAGCGAGACGGCTGATGCCGGCGTGGTGGGGATCGGCTTTGATGGCGATAATGCGGATAAGGGTTGCGCGGCCATCGTCTTCAGATGGAGCGGATTTGCCGGGAACCGTTTCGCGTGGGTCGGCGTCGCGTGGCGCTATCGTGTCGATATTCGTCGTTATCGCGGCGATGATGATGTTCGCGTATCCGCTCGCGGCGGATGCCGCGGCGGCCTCGGCCACGAGCATGCCCGCCGCCGCTGGTGTCGGCCCCAACGCCGTAGTCGCAACCGTTGGCAGCCACCGTATAACCCGGCATGAAATGGACGCCGAGGTGCTAGACGAAGTAATCAAGCGGATTCCTGCCGATCAGCTTTATGATTTGCGCAAAGATGCGGTCGACAAACTGGTCGACCAGTACCTGATCGATCAGGCCGCCAAGAAAGCGCATAT
>JBOHWJ010000382.1:0-3620 GCA_050736495.1 Binataceae bacterium (SeqCode)
GTTGCGAGGTCGGCAGATAGGAACACCCTATTTCTCCGAAGCGGCGTTGCGTCGCGAGACATAATTGCAGTCGCTGGCGATCGTTTAGATCCGTCAAAAGAGAGTCCATGGCGTAGGTCTTAGGAGAAGAGGGAGTGAGCAAATGCGAGAGGTGCCAGTTTAAGCGAGGAGCAAATCGTCGGCATCTTGAGAGAGCACTAAGCGCGCGCGACCAGACCGAAGAATGTCCGGTAAGAAAGAACCGAACCGCAACCATAGTGAGCGATCTACTGAGATTAATAAGGCCCGAGAAAACGCTCACCGTTGAAGTGGATCACGTGCGACGGAGCTTCTGCCACCCAGACTTCCGTTTCCCAAGAGATTTCGTTGAGAAATTTGGTCATGGAGGCGCGGTTGACGAACGCGGTAACGTAAACCAGACTTGCCCTGCCGCTTCTGAACAATTGCTCTAATTCCCTACGACGCTTCGGGTTTATCGGTCCGTGGCTGGTAACGGCCTCAATAAGAACTAGCCAACCCTTTGCGTGATGGTGCACAACAACATCGGGCATCTTTCCGTGCGGATCGAATCGTAGGCCCAGCCGCGCCGCTTCAGCTTGGTCGAAAAAAGCCCATTTCTCATCTGTATCCCCGACATAGACGACCTTGGCTCCGGGGGTAAATCTCCGGCAGAAGTCCTCAATAATCTTCGCGACTAGGACATTCTGACCGCCGGGAGATAGCGAAAGCGTCTGCCCCGGCGCGAGTACAACAGGGATCCTCGTCATGCTGCGCTCGCGCGCGTACGTCTGAGCGAGCTTCCCAACAGAAGTGAGGTATTTGCGAAGATCCCTTTGCCAAGCCTGCGTTCCGTAGGAGCGCATCAACCGTAACGCCGCTGGTTCGATCTGGTAGACGTTTTTGCCGCTGTTGATCGCTCGCGTCGACTCGTCCGGGTTGGCCACTATTAATCCAGCATCAAGAAACTGATGGATCGTGAACCTACGAAACGACTCGCGCGTGTTCGGTTTGTATCTCTTACCGTAATGTTCGGCGATGAAGTCTATGATGGGTGTGATGCCGATTAGGGGGCGATTGGCTTCCCTCCATGTCTTTTCGGGAGTGAGTCCGAGCAGAGCCAAGAGAGTGAGAGCGGAACGCTCGTTCTGTTGTCCCTTAGGCAAACTTAGCTCTTTAAGGACGCGCCGCAAACTAACGCGTTCGAAAAACCAACGCCGGAACTCGCGAAAATAGGGTCCGTTACAGAAACTGGTCCATCACCTCAACGTTGACAAATCAACGTTGACAAACGATCCATCCGGTCTAGCTCGGCTGCTCAGTGATCGGAGAAATCGGCATTGCGCGTCAGCGTGAGCCGCGCGTTCGCATAATCCAAGGTCGACGCGGAGCCTTTCCAGACCCTGTTGCCAATGATCGCCGCGAAGGGGAGAAGAACCGGTGCCCACCCTTATCTCCGCAGCCGCAGTGACGTTGAGAGCGGCGATAAAATGGCGATAAGCTTGAGCCAGCCTATGGCCTCTGAAAAGGACACTAATGCTTCGCGCGGCGAGATAATCCGCCTCACCGCACGATGCAAAGCGGCGGGTTGAGCCGGCAAGCTCGGTCCGGCGGACCTGAGCGCGGTGCTGTCACGGCTTGACCTGGGATCGCATCCCGACGTGCTCGTCGGTATCGCTACCGGCGACGACGCGGGGGTGTATCGTCTCTCCGACGAACTCGCCATCGTCAACACCGTCGATTTCTTCACGCCGGTGGTCGACGACCCGTTCACCTATGGCCAAATTGCCGCCGCCAACTCACTCTCCGATGTTTACGCGATGGGCGGCGTGCCCAAGACCGCGCTCAATATCGTATGTTGGCCGCAGTCCGGACTGCCGGCCGAGATGCTCGGCGAAATTCTGCGCGGCGGCACTGAAAAGGCGCGCGAGGCCGGCGTCATGATAGTCGGCGGTCATAGCGTCGCTGACGACGAAGTGAAGTACGGCATGGCCGTCACCGGAATCATCGACCCGCGCCGCATCATCCGCAACGTCGGCGCGCGGGTGGGTGACGTGTTGCTACTCAGCAAACCGCTCGGCACCGGCGTGCTCATGACCGCGTTCAAGCGCGACTGCCTGGCGGCCGAATATTACACGGCCGCCGTGCGCATGATGACCGAACTCAACGCCGCGACGGCGCGCGCGATGCTGCGATACGAGGTCCACGCCGCCACCGACATCACCGGCTTCGGACTCGCCGGCCATTCGCTCAAGATGGCCGAGGGCAGCGGCGTGACCTTCGCGATCGAGGAGTCCGACCTGCCGTTGCTGCCGGGCGCGCTCGAACTGGCGCGCGAGGGCATGATTCCGGGCGGCGGCACGCGCAATCGCGAGTTCTTCGGCCCGCACGTCCGCATCGCGGAAGAGGTTGCCGAGGAGATGGCGAAGCTGGTCTTCGATCCGCAGACCTCCGGCGGACTGCTGATTGCGCTCGGCGAGAAAGACGCCATTTCGCTGTTGGCCGACCTTCAAGGCGAGGGCAACATGGACGCGCAAATCGTCGGCAGAATGGTTGCCCGAGGTCCATTTCCAATCGAGGTCATCTAACAGGTCGTTGATAATCGTCTGCGGTTGATAATCGTCTGAACGATGGAACCGATCCGGGATACTTCGTTGCGCTCGGAATGATTTAATATTGGAGTTCTGCGATACACCTGTACTTATCGTTCTGAGCGTATTGAATCCCGAATCCTTGCTGAACGCCTGCTGAAGCTCTCCCACCTGGCATTCCGGTCCGTAACCGTAACCAACCCGCCTCGGATTGGTGCTCGGCGCCAAAGCCACGTCGGCAAAAATTACACGCAGCGATCGCGGAACGGCCAGAATTTACAAAATCGGCAGGTATTTATTCCCTGCACTTCGTGGCCGCACGGGTCAATTTTCGATACCGATACCGAACTATGCAATGAATTCTCCCACGAAGACCGGTGATAATTATCATTCGGTCCTATGGCGCTGGTCCGGCACACCACTTGCTGGATAACAATCTGTCACTGACACGACATGCATGACGGTGCGGCATCCCCCCCCTCGTCCCGTCGTGCAAAAACGCGAAGCCGCGGCGGAGCTCGGGCTCCGTTGCGGCTTCGCAATGTTCACACGGTAACGCCGAATCACCAGTCCGCCACGGATACGCTATTTCTTGCCGCCCGCGCGCCGGCGCTCGGGGCGGGCACCACGTGCACCTGAGTCGGCTTTCGTTTCGCTTCCGCGCGCCGCTTTACCTTTGGTCTCGGCCGCTTCGGCTGCGCCGCGCTTTTCGAGCGACGCCTTGAGCGCCGCCATGAGATCGATAACCTGACCACTGCGACGCGCTTCGGGCGCGGATTCCGTCACCTGTTGGCCGGCGACTTTTTGCTGCGCCAGCTCCAGCACCCGTTCGCGATAGTTGTCGTGATACTTCGTGGGGTCGAATTTCTTCTGTGTGAGCTCGTCGATAAGCCGGCGGGCCAGCGTCAGTTCGGTCTCTTTCACGGCTTCGTTACCGCCGTGATCGACTTCATTAGCGGCCCGGATCTCGTCGGCGTAATACATCGTATGCAGCATCAGGCCCTTATCGTGCGGCCGGATCAGCACCAGATG
>JBOHWJ010000383.1:0-4401 GCA_050736495.1 Binataceae bacterium (SeqCode)
GTTCGGCACTTGTGTGAAGTGCGGAACGATAAGACTCGGACAAGGCCTGCGGCTCGTAATGACGCCGCAGTTGCGGCAGGCGATCAATATACTACAAATATCACTGCCTAAGGGGACAAAAGGAAGCGGTTAGATAGGACTTCCCCAAACCCGCCTGCTACCCACGCTTCGGCGGCGCCGCTATTATCGCGTACCGCCGATGCCGAGCGTCATCGACACGATGCGCCGCGTCAGTCGAGGCCGAGCCGTTCCTTGCCCTCCGCCGAGATCATCTGCGGATTCCATGGCGGATCCCATACGAGGTCGACGTTGGCCTCGGTGACGCCGGGCAGCCCCAGCAGTTTCTGGCGCGCGTCGACCGCGATACTCGCTCCCATTCCGCATCCCTGCGCCGTCAGCGTCATTTTGACGTCAACGCGATTGCCGCCCGCGGCTTCCGGCGTAATTTCCATGCCGTAGACCAACCCAAGGTCGACAATGTTGACCGGAATCTCGGGGTCGAAGCAGGTCTTGAGCTGATCCCAAACCATCGTCTCGAGATCGTCGCCGGTGACCGCGATGGCCGCCGCTTCCTCAGGCGTTTTGCCCAAGGCGTCGGCGTCACTGCCCGCTATACGATAGAGGCCGCCGTACGCGGGGACCTGCACCGTGTAGGTCCCGCCGAGCGATTGCATGATAAACACTTCGACGCCCTTTTCCAGCGTTATGCGGCTGCCCAAGGGCACCTGGACCCCTTCGCACTCCCTTAGCAATTCGACACGTTCCATCATCGACATAGTCGTTTTTTCCTTGTTGTCTAGCTTTCCAATTGTAAGACCTCGGATACATCTTCGCCAGTACCGGATGGATAGTTCGTCGTATGGCTGCCGTCTCCCTGACACAAGCCACGAACAACTGCCGCGATGACGCGACGGGTTGCGGTCTCTCCGGGCGCTCTGGTAAAGCGAAGACAAGACGAAGACGGAAGTTGGGTGGTGGCGGGTATGGAATCCTCTCACGGTGTTGCAAACACGGGCGCGACCGCGCGCGAAAAGCTCTACAACTTTCTCGAGGCGCGGCCGGCCGGCGCCGACGCGCGGGAACTGACGGGTCTCCTTTTCAGCGGGGCTGGTTCCGACCCGGAGATTGGCGCCCGCGTGATTCATGGCCTGCTCGGCACCGATCCGAACTTCGTCTTCGATTGCGAAAGCAGGCTGTGGTCGCTGCGCAAGAGCGCGTGTCTCAAGCTTCCGCTCGATCAAGCGCGTTATGTCGTGGTCGACCTTGAGACCACCGGTGGACGCGCCGCCGCCGGCGCCATTATCGAAATCGGCGCCTATCGTATGGAAGGGCGGCGCATCGGCGCGTCGTTTCAGAGCCTGGTGCGGCCGTGGATGCCGATTCCGCGCTTTATCACCGGACTTACTTCGATCAGCAATGACATGGTGTGTGCGGCGCCGCCGATCGAAGCGGTCCTGCCCGCGTTCCGGGATTTTCTAGGCGACGACGTGATGGTCGCGCATAATGCGGCATTCGATCATTCCTTCCTCGATTTCGAGTTCCGCCGGCTGTTCGGAATCGGGTTGACCAATCCGGTGCTATGCACGATCAGGCTCGCGCGGCGTCTGCTGCCGTCGGTTAAACGCCGCCGCCTCGACCTGCTCGCCGACCATTTCGGGTTATCCACCGAGGGGCGCCATCGCGGGCTCGGCGACGCGCGGATGGCGGCCGAACTGCTCTCCATCTTTATCGAGATCGCCACGCAGATGGGTCTGGGACGGCTCGACCGCCTGATCGACTTTCAGCATCGCGGGCGTGCCGGCCGCCGTATCGAACGTCATGTTCCGCCCGAGGCAGTCGCGGTGCTGCCGCAAACACCTGGCGTCTACCTGATGCGCAATCAGCGCGGCGATATCCTTTACGTCGGCAAGGCGACACGCCTCAAAGAACGCGTCGGCTCGTACTTTAACGGCGGCATTGGTATCAATGCCAAGACCGCGGAGCTGGTGAGTCACGTATGGGCGGTGGAGACGCGCACGACGCGCTCGGCGCTCTCAGCGGCGCTGATGGAGGCGCGGCTGATTCGCGAAATTAAGCCGCCTTACAACCGGATGCTCAAGGCGGTGACGCCCGCTTATTTTATCCGGCTCGACCTGATGGATCCGTTCCCACGCCTGATGGTGGCGCGGAAGTTGGGTGCGCGACGCGGCCTGATGTATCTCGGTCCGTTTATCGGGCGGCGCAACCTCGACCATGCGGTGCGTGCGCTGTCGCGAATCCTGGGCCTGCGCGTATGCGCGGGACGGCTCGACCCCGACGAAGATTTCTCGCCCTGTATCTACGGCCAGATGGGTCATTGCGCGGCGCCGTGCAATCTTGCCGTTTCGGAAGACGCCTACGGTGAGCGGGTGCGGCAAGCGATCGGATTTTTGCGCGGGCGCTGCGGCCCGGTTCTCGGCGAGTTGGCGCGGGCGCGTGAGCAGGCGGCCGCGGCGATGCGCTTCGAGGAGGCCAACCGCTACCATCGCGACTTGGAAGCGCTGGCGACGCTGGCGAATCGCGCGACGCGGCTGTCGCGGGTAGTGACGGAGAACAACGTGGTAATCGTAATCGGGGCAGGGCAGGCGGTGGACGCAAGTGCCAGCGCAACGGCGGATGCGGCGCTCGCGCATCCAGTTGCCTACGTCGTTCTCGGCGGCCGTCTCGCACTCACGCGCGAACTCGATTCACCCACGGCCGCATCCGCGATAGCCGCGTTCATCCGCGACAATTACGATCGCTATCGGATGCGGCCGGTCGTGCGCGAGGAACTGGAGGCGATGGCGATCGTGGCGCGATGGCTGCGCGAACGCGATCCTTCCGACGGCCGCTTGATTTATCTGACCGGCCCGTCCTTCGATCCGCAGTCAATCGAGGCCCGCAGTAGACTCGCCTAGCGACGCGGCGGCGAAATCAAAGGCCGGCGGAAGTAGCCCCCCCCCGCCGGCCCTGATCGATCATTCGCGCTGGCGCGGCGCGTGTACGCGGATGTCACGCAGGTTACGGACGCACCCGCGTCACCGGCTGATTGGCGATATCGGAAGGCTCCTTGCCCTTTTCGGCGCGATGCTCTTTGTAATCGTGCATCGCCTTCAGAATTGCCTGCACGGAGCTGCCGAACAGCATATCGCGGCGCTCGGAGACCCATTGATTCGAATACTGGATCGGATCGATCGCGTTCTGAAACCTCGGTATGACGTAGCGCGACCACAATTCATACGAACGCAGCGTCTTTTCGCGCGACGCCCATTCATGCGCCAGGATGAGCAAGCCGCCGAAGCCGCCGCCCGACGCTTCCCGCACTTCCTCGATACGCTTGATGGCTTCGTCGGGTGTGCCGACGATAGCACCGCCGCGTCCGACCATCCGGTCGATCGTCATCTCTTCTGCCGGTTGTCCGGGATATTCCTCGAACTGTACACGCGCGGCGAGCGTTTCGATGAAGTATTTCTGTATCCACGCGTTGCCGCCTTCGCGCACGTCGTTGGTCGCCTCGTCATGCGACTCCGCCAGATGAACCGGCATGACCACGCGCCAGTTCTTGCGGTCGACGGTCTTACCATTTTCCGCCGCTATCTCTTCCGCGACCGCCCATCGCTTGGGCAAGTTGTCGAGTCCGCCCGGAGCGAAACTGGCGACCGACAGCACGCCGCAGCCGAGTTTTCCCGCCGCAACCATACCGGACGGCGAAATCGTGTTGGCGACGAAGATTGGCATGTGCGGCTGCTGGAACGGATTCACCTGCAGATGGGCGTCGCGCATCTTGAAGTACGAGCCGTCAATCGTGATGCCGCCCTCTTCGGTGAACAGCCGCATCATCGCCTGCATACCTTCGACCATGCGATCGCGCTGCGTGGTGGTTTCGATTCCCAGCATGTAGGCGTCGCTCGACAACGCGCCCGGACCGCATCCAAGCATCACGCGCCCATGCGTCAACTGGTCGAGCAGTGCGAAGCGGTTGGCGATATTGAACGGATGATGATAAGGCACGCTGACCACGCCCGACCCCAGCTTGATCCGTTTCGTGCGGGTGGCGGCGACCGCCATGAAAATTTCGGGCGACGGTATGATTTCCCATCCGGCCGAGTGATGTTCGCCGATGAAGGCCTCGTCAAAGCCCAGTTCGTCGAGCCATTCGATCAGTTGCAGGTCGCGCTCAAAGCAGAGCGTCGGGTTTTCACCTACACGGTGAAATGGGGCCATGAAGATGCCAAATTGCATGATTTCTCCTTTTTCGCGGGCGACAGCGGCACACGCCCGAGCGCCATCACTCGGCAATCCAAATGCAACCTTATGACGTGGGCACGCCGCCCGTAAAGGGCGGCAATCCGAGCGCCGCGTGTGGATTCCAGCTCTTCGGCGCGATTGCGCCACGTACAAAAC
>JBOHWJ010000384.1:0-3482 GCA_050736495.1 Binataceae bacterium (SeqCode)
CCACTTGAGATCGCGGTAATGATAAGCTGCTCTAAAGAAACCGCTCTTTATCGTAATCTGTCAAGCGAATCGCCGGGCCGTCTTTATTAATTTACGATTACCAGAAATAGGAATAGCACTTGTTTGACATCGTAATATTGTCTCTTCCGCCACATTTTGCGGTGCAGGGTTAACAACGGCCTGTCAGGCTGACGGATGCACTCAGGAGCGTGTAAATTCGACAGAGAGGACAATGGTGCTCACAATTCTTGTAAAGGCTGAGCGCTGGCGGCCGCCCTGGCGAGTCATATATGGTGGCGCGCTGATAGGCCGGAATGATGATCGGAATGAGTCAGTGCCGGATGTCGTAAACGCCGCCTGTAACGGTCTTTTTCGACTGCCGGCGTTGCGTGCCCCGCACCCACATGATCGGCTGACACTATTTGGCAG
Organism: Binataceae bacterium (SeqCode); assembly: GCA_050736495.1. Classification (GTDB taxonomy): domain Bacteria; phylum Desulfobacterota; class Binatia; order Binatales; family Binataceae; genus JBOHWJ01. Next base: position 430 of record JBOHWJ010000384.1, read on the forward strand.
CCAGGTCACCGAGACTTGCGACGCACGCCACTGGTTCGCTTGATCGTGAGAACCGGATTCCTCTCCGAACATTTTTGAGTCTAGCCGTCTACACCGTCGAGAAGATCACTGGAATCGTCGGGTGCCGCGTGTCTTTAGTGTCGGCGACATCGAGACAAGCCGTTGGGTTTACGAGACACGACACGAGAGAATAGTCTTCAAAAGATTCTTGGCTGAAAAAGGAAGAAGCAGAGATCACCCGATAGGTCAGAATGAGCTAGAACTAGTGGAAACAGTACAACTGTAGCCAAGAGGGTGCGCATTTTCGAGCTATACGCTGCTGTACTGGCACTTCCAGTATGGAATCGACTGTTCGTAAGTATGCAATCAGTTGTGATGTGTCTTCAAGCCGTCAACCTGACCGACAGCGGAGCGAATGCCCTCACTGAGACCTGAAGTTCTTGCGCGGATTCACTTTCAAATCGCCGCTCTCTCCTTTCCAGGCAAAAGGTAGGGAGCCGTGCTTCAGCGATCTTGAGCCTGGCCTTGTCGGCCGCGTGGGGTAAATCGAACACGAACCCGCGCGGCATGGGATTTGCCTCCAGGATTCCCATCGGCAACGCTCCGTTTCCTCCACCCACATCGACGACCTTGCCGCACAGTGAGAAGTCGTGGGTCGCGGCGATCGCGGCCGCGGTCACCAGCGCGAAGGTCGCCATCGCCTCGCCGAAGATCTTAGCCCGCTCGGGATCCTGGGATATCCGCGAAAATGGATCACCGTGCGGCGCGGTGCGGCGAAACGAGGGCTCTCCCGTCTGCACGCAATATTCGAGTTCCTTCCAATTGTCTTGATTCCACACCCCGCGAACAGCGGGGGTTGGAGCGTACCGAACCGGAGACGCCAGTCCGCAGATATTCGCCAGGCGCCGTCAGCGCGAAGCTCCCGGAATGCCCGGTTCGTTGTTGGAATTGAGTAGCGGCTGTATAGTCATTTAGGCTGCCTGCTTTCGATTATCAACTCCGTGATTGATGACGGCGTCGTGTGTGCGCAGGGCGGCGTCGAGTTTGTCGAGGGCGCGATAACCGACGATCTTGCGGAAGTTGCGTTCGGCTTCCAGCATCCCGGCGGCGGTCCATCTCAGGATCATTTCGCCGCCCTGCCAGCGCACCCGGCGCGCCGTCTCGCGCACCCGGCTGAACGGGTTTTCGATCAGGTTGATCGAGCGCAACACCCGCTCCAGGCTTGCGGGCAGCTCCAGGCGCATCAGCGTGAGCGTCTCTTCGAGTCCCTCGCGCAGCGAGGCGGTGGCGCCCGGATGGTTGCGCTCCTGGCCGCGGGCCAGGCTCTCGAGCAGCTCGCGGGCGCGTTTCGCGTCACGGGTCGCGTAGGCCTGGCTCATCGCGCCGCGCACTGTGGCGCGCATCCGTTGCGGCAGCGCGTCGATGACATTGCGTTTCTTGTGCTCGCCACTTCAATTTCAACAACGCTCAAGACGTTGCCCGGCGACGGCCCGGCTGTCTTAGTTGGATTTCGTTGTCAAGGTAGGTTCGGGCGCCGCGGCTCCAACCGGAGTTCCCTCGGAGACGGCGCCATCACTCGCTGGATGGCCGCTGCCTTGGTAGAGCGCCATCTGCTGGCAGTTTAACACCGCATTCTGGTGATACTCGTACCCGGCGACGCCAAACAGCAGACTGTCCGCCAGGCTCGACCAATGCGTACTCATGCATTGATTGTACGTTGCGGCTTGGGCCTGATTCATCGGCGGCTGCTGCATCTCACTACACGCTGAAAGGCCAAGAGCGCCCACAAGGGCAAACCCGACCGCTACTAGGACCACGAGCTTTCGCATCTGCGCCCTCCTGCAAAGATTGGCTTATCTTGAATAGGCAGGCGAGCGAACGAGCGGCAATGTTTTTTCTCAACAGTTCGAGACTACGTGTCAACGGTTGGCGCACTACGTGCGCGGCGTCCCCCTAATGATATTGTTCCAAGTCCGCTTGTAGCGCTTCCGGTGGTGTGAAGCCTATCGGTTGGACGGCTGAACGGCACGTACAAGCACAGGACCGCGAGACCGAGTCCGACGAGGATCTGAATTATGAAATTCACTCTGCGTCCTCCTTGCACGGCTGTCGCAACGTTGTCGTTGCGGCCGTCGTACAGCGAGCTCTTTTCTCACAAGCGCTGCCGAAAAAAGACGGCTGGGGCCAATCGGAGCGCGGCGCCCCACTGCGCCAAAGTGGCGAAGTAGAATGGCTGAGGAATTTGCTGTCAATCGCGGGAAGATTACGCGGCCTCCGACCCATCCTGGAGTGCTGTTCGCGCGGGATATCCTGCCTGAATTGGAGCGCCGCACGGTAGGCGAGATCGCATCGCTGTTGGGCGTCAGCCGCCAGACTCTGGACCGCGTAATGGCGGGCGGGTCGGCGATAACGCCGGATTGGCGGCGCGCCTTGGCTAGCTCTGCGGTAATGGGCCGGGGCTGTGGTTGCGCTTGCAGGCGGCATACGAATGCATGGGAGGCGTCAAGACGGCTCAAACCGGAAATCGAGAAGATTCCGGTACCACGATAGGCGAGCACTTCGCGCCACGGCGCGTGGAGCTTCACCGCTTCGCTTTCTCTGGCACGAAGGGCGCGGTCACTCCGGCGCGTCAGGGCAGATAACAGAATCTGTTACAGGTAGCCGACTTAGTTTTGTGCCCCATCGCACGCAGTCTTGCGGTGACGCACGAAGCCGGACAACCCGGACACAACAATGCAAGTCGAGGCTGTATCGGTCGGCAGCGGGCGCCTGTGTGCAGAGTGGTCGGCTCCGCGTCGCGAAGTGTCGCCTGGAGCGGCCCGCGCGGTGGCGTCGACGAGGCGCAGGGGCTTCAAGCGTGGCCACTTGACCGCGCCTCCATAGCGCATGAAATGAAGCGTCGGATCGGCGGGACTCACAAAGTCGTGGTGCCTACCGTGGCACCTAAAACGGGCGATCGCTTACGGCCAATTCGAGCGGCGAAAAAACTCCATGAAATCAAATGCTTTGGCGCGCCCTGAGGGATTTGAACCCCCGACCCACAGATCCGTAGT
>JBOHWJ010000385.1:0-4577 GCA_050736495.1 Binataceae bacterium (SeqCode)
GAGCAGGATGGTCCAACAGCGTATTGCGCGGAAACCCTCGCGACGATTTTCCGCAAGTGGCGGCGTGTGTCGTCATCACGATTGAGCCGCCGCGCTCCGGGAGGTTCACGTCATGGCGCTAAACAGACGCACGCATATGGCACATGAAATTCCGGCCGAACCCGGCGGCATCGAGACCGTCACGGTCGCCAATACCGCGCAAGCATATCTGAGTCTGCTCGGGGCGCGCGGGGTCGAATATTTTTTCGCCAACGGCGGTACCGATTTCGCCTCGATCATCGACGCGTTTGCCCGGCTCGCGGCGGAGGGGCGGCCGGCGCCGAAGCCGGTGACGGTTCCTCATGAGATGGTCGCGGCCAGCATGGCCCATGGCTATTACCTCGTGAGCGGACGGCCGCAGGTCGTGATGGTGCACGTAACCGTGGGCACCGCCAACCTGCTTACCGCGATGATGAATTCGTCGCGGGCCAAGGTGCCGATAATTTTCACCGCCGGCCGCACGCCGCTCACCGAGAAGGGTGTGATCGGTTCGCGCAATCTCCATATTCATTGGGCGCAGGAATCATTCGACCAGGGCACTATCGCGCGCGAATGGACGAAGTGGGATTACGAACTGCGCAATCTCGATCAGCTTGAAACGGTGGTTGACCGCGCATTTTCGATCGCGATGGCGGAGCCGCGCGGGCCAGTCTACCTGACGCTGGCACGCGAAGTGCTGGCCGATCAATGTGAGTCGTTTTCATTTTCCACAAACCGGCGCGTCAACGCGCCGTCGCTTGCCCATCCCATCCCTGAAGGCGTCGAAGAGGCGGCGCGGCTCATCGCGCAAGCGCGCAATCCGCTGATAATCACGTCCGCGCTTGGAATGTGGCCGGCGGCGATCGCCGAATTGGTGAAGCTCGCGGAAACGGCGGCGATACCTGTGGTCGAAGCACCGGGCCGCTACTTCATGAACTTCCCGACCGCGCATCCGCTGCACGCCGGCTTCGATCCGCATCCCCTGCTCGCCGCGGCCGATGCTATCCTCGTAGTTGAGGCCGACACACCATGGTTTCCCGCTATCGCCGAGCCCAAGGCCGGCGCGCCGGTCATCCATCTCAGTACCGATCCGATGCATGGCAATTATCCCATCTGGGGTTTCCCGATGGATGTCGCGATTGCCGCGCAGCCCGGCGCTGGACTGGCCGCTCTCAATCGCGCACTCGAACCCTATGCACGCGCGCATCGGCACGAGACCGCGGAACGGGCGCGCCATTGGACCGAAGTCCACAATCGGCAGCGCGCGGCGTGGCGCGCGCACGGCGAGGCGGTGCGCAACGACCAGCCGCTCGACCCCGCCTGGGTCTCCCGCTGCATCGATGAGGTCAAAGACACGGACACCATCTGCGTCAACGAATACGACTTGTCGGCGTTGCATACGGATTTTGCCGCTCCGGGATCATACTTCGGCAGCCCGCCCGCGGGCGGCCTCGGATGGGGCCTGGGAGCCGCCTTGGGCGTGCAGCTCGCGGCGCCCGGCAAAATCGTAATATGTTCGATCGGCGACGGTGCCTATATATTCGGTGCGCCGACGGCGGCGCACTTCGTCGCCAGCGCGCGGAAGCTGCCGGTCCTGTTTGTCATCTTCAACAACCACGCCTGGAAAGCGGTGCGCGATGCCGCCCTCCACGTCCATCCCGACGGATGGGCCGCGAAGGAGCGCGCGTTCCCGATGTGGGATTTGCAGCCGTCGCCGCACTTCGAGAAGATCGTCAGCGCTTTCGACGGCTATGGCGAACGGGTCGATAATCCCAAAGATATGATGCCGGCGCTCCGGCGTGCGCTGAAAGTGGTACGCGAGGAAAAGCGCCAGGCCGTCCTCAACGTGATCTGCAAATACCCGGCGTAAGCGGAAACCCGATCAGGGACTCCCCGTCTGCCGCGCTCAGCCACAAGACGATGGTCGCCCATCGACACTTACCCGTGCGGCATACGCGGCGCCGGCTACGTCCGCGCGATGTGCAGGGCGCGTAGTCTCTTCCTGCAACTTTTTGTGGCCGGCTCGGGCATCGTCCCCGTCTCTGAAGATGCTCAAAGCTCATGCGGAGACGCTATTCCTTTTCATGCGGTCTAGCTGAGCGGCGTGCGTTTGGAAAAAGAGTAAAAGTGAGCTCCGCTGACGCCGTTGCGACGAGTCCTTTCGGGCTTCTCTTCGTTTTCGGGATGCGATTTGAGAGCCTGCAACCCTACGCCAAAGTTCAGGCCAAAGTCAGTCGCGATCTCTGCGGATGAGGTCTTGGCGGCCAACGGCTTTCCGCCGCCGGTTAAGCTGGGCACGCGGACCATTCGCTGGAGACAGTCAACTATTGCCGCCTGGCTAAGGGAGCGCGATGGTCCGCCTCGATGACCTCGCTGCGGGGTTGGGTTCCTCGAATTGCGCGGATGCGGTGAAGCTGCTCAAGGGCCGCAACCTAATCGCCCACGCGGTCGCTGACATTCGCCTCGCCATGAGCCGCGCGGTAGCGCTCGAAACCACGCGCTGCTGGAAAATTGCCAAAGAAAAACAGAGTCACAAGATCGACGTGGTGTCCCTGTCGCACCGCGCCCAGGGCGGCCCGTGCCAGCGCGACTGCTAAATTAGACGCATCAGATTCGTCGTAACATTGGAATGTGAGGATGGGTGGATTATCGCCCAATGTCCTGGCCTTCCGGGTTGCATGTCTCAAGGCCGCACGCGAGGCGAGGCCATTTCCAACATTCGCGAAGCCATTGAGCTCAGCTTAGAGACACGCGCCGCGAATGATATCCCACGCGTTGAGACCATCGAAGTACAAATAAGGGCTTAATGGGCGGGTTGCCGATCTGCTCGGGTGCTGACGCCCTACGTGCGTTCGAAAATGCCGGCTGGCAACGGGACCGCCAGAAAGGAAGCCACGTCTCCCTTAAAAAAAACCGGCGTGCGAATTGTGCTTACCGTGCCAACGCACCGGCAACTTGCGCCAGGATTGCTCCGGCGTTTGGTCCGGGATTCCGGACTAACGCTACAGCAGTTTCTGAACAATCTACCGTAAGCTTTGCTCAATCTCGGGTTCGGCCGGCTCGACTGGTCGACCACCGAAAGCGCTTCGTAGAGTTCGCGCCAGGGCGCCGCTTCCGCCGCCCTGTTGCTCACCCGCGCCCTCCGCGTCGATTCCCGTTCCAGCTCGGTTCGCGACGGCTCGGACTCGCTTGTCAGAGTTGCGTCTTCGGCACGCCGGCGCATGGTTATCAGCCGTCGTGTAGCCCGCAAGTTCACTGGTCGCGCCGGCATACTGTTCGAAATTCGCGCGCTCGGGTCGCTTTATTGGGCCCGTGTCCGGATATCTGCGCGAGCGCGAAGTGTTATTTGCTCCTGGTAGTGGCTTTAGGATACAATCTGTCAAGCAGCGAGGGCGAGTGTTGTATGTCGTTATTGAGGAAGCTGAAGCGGAAGACTAGCCGCGATGTGCGCGCACCGATGCATCGCGACCCGAACGACGGCGCGCTTCGCCCGGCGCAGGAACTCCCGCCTTTATCCGAACAGGATTCCGCACGCTTGCGCGCGTTGGGCGTGCGCCTCGCGCCCGGCCTCCGCATCCATAAGCAACCCTAATAGTGCACGCCTCGATGGCGTTAGTGGCGTGGCGTGTGTATGACCCCATGTAAGGGGTCATGTTCGCCCCTGTTATGGGGGATCAAACGAAACGTACACGGGGATCAGACTAACTCGACGGCTATAGAGTGTTGCATGTCGTTATTGAAGAAGTTGAAACGAAAGACCAGCCGCGATGAACAGGCCCCAATCCATCGCGACCCAAATGATGGCGCGCTGGTCCCAGTGCAAGAGGCGCCACCGATACCGAAACGGGATGCGGTACGTCTGCGCGCTCTCGGATTCCCTCTCCCCTCGGGCCGCCGCATACATAAGGACAGCTAATAGACGACCTGAGTCTGATCGGTCGAATGCGGGTCTACGGTCGGCTCTCATAGACGCTCGTTTAACAGTTCATTTTCGCCCCCTTACGTGGGGATCAAACCAAATCGACACTGGGATCAAACCAACTCACCGGCTACATTCAGCCGCAGCTCGTCACACCCGCACACAACCCGCACAATTTCCGCCCAGGCGCCGGCGCGGCGTTTCCAGTGCGCCCCGTTAGTTTTCTCTAAGGTACTGATTCTGTTGAGAATCCTGTCTGGTGCCGAGGGGGGGACTTGAACCCCCATGTCCTTACGGACGGTGGATTTTGAGTCCACTGCGTCTGCCGTTTCGCCACCTCGGCACTCATCGATGGATGCCCTGAAATAGTGCCAGACATGACCGCGCCGGGACAAGCGGACGAGTCATTCCCCTCCAGGCCGGGCTTCGCAATCTCAGGCCTCCGTTGGTATGACTTACAGCCGCGCCAGCCTTGGAATCGCCGGCTTTGCGATTACCCGCGAGGAACGATGACTTGCGTTGCGCGAAGGCGGAAAATCGCATCAGCGGACGGGTCACGCCATGGTGGTAATCCTGATGGGAGTTGCCGGGTCCGGTAAGTCCACGGTCGGCCGTATCCTCGCGCGCAAACTCGGCTGGG
>JBOHWJ010000386.1:0-10944 GCA_050736495.1 Binataceae bacterium (SeqCode)
GCTCACGGTCGCGTGGTTTCTCCACCGGCGCCGCGGCATGACGATGGACGACGCCTATATGCTATTGAAGAACAAACGGCCAATCGTGCAAGATCGCCGCTTCTGGCTGCGCAATCATCTCGACGAATAGCGCGCGCCGCGACGACGTTACCCCGCATGGAGAGCGAGATAGTTCCGAATCTTTATATCGGCGACCTCGACGATGCCTGCCGTGGTTTCGACGGCATGATCATTTGCGTGCTGCAGGACATGCCCATCTTCGAGCCCCGGCGCGCCGTCTGGATGCCGTTTATGGAAAATGGGCGGGCGACGCTGGATAGCACGGCGGCGCTGATCGATGCGGCGCTCAAACTCAATCTGGGCGTGCTGGTTCATTGTGAAGAAGGATGCGAGCGAGCGCCGCTGGTCGTCGCCTGGTTTTTGAAAACGCGGCGCGCAATGAGTCTCGATGAGGCCTACAGCCTGATGCAGAGCCGGCGTCCGCTGGTCGCCGACCGCCGCCAATGGCTCGGTGTCTGCAACCGCTGAACCAAGTCGGTAGGAGCCGGGATTGGTGGGGCGCAGTCCGCAATCGCGCAGCGCCGCCACGCCACTGCGGCGGTCCTGTTCAGCACCCGGCATGGAGAGTTCTCCCGGGCCCCCTCTGCGCGCGCGTCGCTTGATGCCTATCGAAATGCTGGTCAATGCCGCGCGCGTAATTCGTGCGTGGGTTACCCCAGCGCTTCTCTGACCTTATGCGTATCGACATATTCGCGCACGCGGCGGATTTTGCCCGCCTCGATCTCGAAGATGAAGCAGTATTCGTTTTCGTAGTCCTTGCCGTTGGCGAACTTGCCGCTGTTGGTGAGTTCGACGATAACCGCGTCGCCGTCGCCATAAACCCGGCTGATCTCGCTCGTGAGTCCCTGAGGGAAGATCTTCGCGGCGTTGCGCGCCAAATCGATGATTCCGGCCTTACCCCGCTTGAGTCCCGAGAGGTTCGGGATCGAGCCGGGAATGACCCAGCTTATCTCGTCCGACATGTTGGCGAAGGCAGCCTTGATATCGCCTTTCACGAACGCCTGCCAGGTTTGCTTGACCAGTTCCTTGTTTTGCTCCACGCTCATGACGATTGCCTCCTTGTGCCGAAACGGTTCAAGCAGTTAACGCCCCGCCCGAATGGCCTCGTGCCGATTACGCACACACCGGCCGGCGCATATCCGGACGAGGTGCGCGGCGGGGCTAAGCTCAATAAGCGGCCTCCAGCAGCGAAACGATCTCCGCGCGGTTCACCGGGCGGTCAACGACCTTCGAATGCTCGACCTCGCTCAACACCGTATCGACGATCTGGCTGAGCTCGCCGCGCGGGACGCCGGCATCCTTGAGTGTATGCGCGACGTTGAATTGCGCGATGAATTTCGCCACGCGTTCGGCGCACTCCAGCGCGGCCGGACGCGGATTGGCCGCGTCGAAGCTGACGCCAAGACCTTCCGCGATCGGACCGAAACGCTGCGGCGCGATATCCGCCATGAATCGCATCGCGTGCGGCATCGTGATGCATGAGGTAACGCCGTGTGGCACGTCCCACTTGGGACCGATCTGATGGCCGAGCGCATGCGAGACGCCGAAACGCGTATTCATTCCGCCGAAAATCGAAAACCACGCCGCGGTCTGGCATTGCCCGCGATGGGCCAGTTGCTCGGCGCCGGCGGTTCTGACTGAGGCCGGCAGGTGCGCTACCAGGAGTGCGATCGCTTTCGCCGCGAGCGCGTCGGTTAGTTGCTGATGGCGAATCGAGTAGGCCGCCTCGACCGCATGGTCGAATGCGCGCATCCCGGTCGCCACCCATAGCCATTCCGGCGTTTCGAGCGTGAGCTCAGGGTCGTTGATGATAGTGCGCGGCTGCAGCCGCGGGTCGACCACACCGTTTTTGACGCGCGTGGCTTCGTCGGTGACGCCGCCGACCGGCGTATACTCACCGGCCGAGAGCGTGGTTGGAATCGCGATTTGGATGAAGTCCCTGGTGCGGTCGACTTTGGCCGACGCACCGGCAAAATCAAGTCCGCGCGCGTGTTGAGTAGCGTCGGTGCCGGTCAAGATCGACGACGCCGCGACCTTGGCCGTATCAATCGGGCTGCCGCCGCCGAAGGCGACGATGCAATCGCCATCGACCCGCTTCACTTCCGCCACCAACTCACGCACGGTCGCCGCGGGCACATGCTGCGCGGCGCCCTTGTAAACCGCGGCGCAGCGCCCACCCATCGCGCCCGTTACCTTGTCGAGCAGTTTGGAGCGGCCGAGCGTTTTGCCGGTGACCACCACCGCGCGCTGGATTCCGCGCCGTTCGAGTTCATGGCCGAGCGTGGCGATCTTGCCGGGGCCGAAGACTACCTTTTCGAGACGGGTAAAATTGAACTCGCCAACCGGAGCTTCCACTGCTGTCGTCCTCCCTGAGATCGCGCGGCCGCGGTGGGGCGCGCGTTCACACAGGGAGCCGTAAACCCGCCGCGCCGATTCGTGGCGCGGACGTTGCCACAGCGCCCTGCTATGGGTTGATTATCACGAGAGTGCCGATGGGCAGAAGCCGGACGAGTTCGACAATCGCTCTGTTGTCGATTGAAATGCAGCCGGTGGTCCAGTTGACCAGGCCGTCATTGAGCAACGGTTCGTCGGTGCCGTGAATGCCGATTTCGCCGCCCTCGCGAAAGCGTGCCGGAATCATGCCGTCCGCACGCATCTCGCCGAAGCGGATGCGGTCGACGTTATTGGGATAGTCGAGCTTGAGAAAGTAGCGCCAGCGGTAGCTCCGATGCTTGCCGATGATGTGGTAGACGCCCTGGGGTGTGCGACGATCGCCTTCGTAGAGTTTCCCGCCCGCCTTGAGGCTGCGGCCGAAAACAGCTCGATAGCTCGTGAACAGGTGGCCTTTGAAATACACCGTTAATATATGTTTCGACTCGTACGTCATCACCGACCAACTGGTAGGGTCGAGCACCGACTCGTCGTTGGTCCGATAGAACAGTTTCTGTCCTTCGGTCAGATGGCCAGGATGATGTTCGTACGTATGATCCTCGGCTGCCGCTGCCGGTAGATGCAGCGTGGCGAGGGTTTGCACGGCGGGTGCCACCGATGGTGATGTACGGGCGGCGCGCGTGGCGACGCCGACGCAACTTTCGCCGCTGGCGTCGCATACCAATGTTGTCGGCGTCGCGTAAGCGGTCGTCGGTTGTGCCGATGGCGCCGCGTGCGCCACTGGTGACGCGGACGCGGCGGTCGCCGTGAAAGGCGCGGCGGCGGTTGGCATGGATACGGGTGCGGTGATTGCGGCGGTAGTCGGTGATGACTTGGCGAAGGGAGCCACGAAGCTGGTCATTGGCACTGACGCCGAGAGGGTGCGCGCGGTATGCGCGGCCGCAGGCTTGCTGGCGACGCATTTTTTACCGCTGCCGTCGCATATCAACGTGGCCGACGGCGCCGTGTACGCGGCCGGTGTCATCCGCGCCGCTGGGGTCGCGTGGGTGATGGGCGTTGCGTCCGTGGCCGGCGACGTGTACACGGCCGCAGTGGCATAGGCGGCCGGAGGCGGCATTGCCGCCGGCGTTACGGCGGTGGCCGGGAGCAAAGGGGGTGAGGCTGCGGCGACCGCCTCCGCGGACCTTATTGTCGGGGACCAAGCGACAAGCGCGCCCAATATCAACAGCAAGCCGACCAGAAGCCGCACCGATTTACCCATTCCCGCTCACCGCCAGCCTTTCCACACTGCCTATTTTGCGAAGCCTTGGTCCCATGGTCAATTACTAATACGCTTTATCATGAAATTTATTCGGGAGGCGCAGGCGGCAATGGATAGCGAACTGGCCCGCGCGCTGGCGGACCTGACCACGGGAATCTATGTGCTGACGGTGGCCGACGGCGCAAATCATCACGGCATGTCCTCATCATGGGTGACGCAGGTCTCGGGTGTGCCGGCACTGTTCAGCGCGGCGGTCGATAACGCCCATTTCTCGCGTGCGATCGTCGCGCGCACAGGCGTCTTCGGATTCAACATCGTTGGCGCCCGTGGCAAGGCGCTGGAGGACTACTTTTATTCATCGCTCGCGCGCCGTCCCGACAATCTCCGCGAAATCGAGTATGAACTGTCACCGCTGCTTGGCGTTCCGTGGCTGAAGCTTGCGATGGCGTCGATCGAGGCGCGGGTGGTCGACAGCGTGGTCGCGGGCGATCATACGATTTTCATAGCCGCGCCGGTTGGCGTACGGATTAACGGCGCGGACCGTCCACTCACCTCGCTCGACCTCGACTACGTCTATCTCGGCGGGCGCGAGGTAATCGCGCGCGACCGTTCCGGTTGGTGATCAACCCATAGGAACGTGCCATGAAGAACGTGTGGGCGTGGCCGCGATTGCGGCGGCGCGAGAGATTGCGCTTGGACACAAAAGCGGCGGAAGCCGTAATTTGACGCCCGTTGAAAGCGTTTGATAGCATCCGCGCCCGGGAGACGATTGATGGCCATTGACAAGAATGAATTGCGCCGGGTGATGGGGCATTTCACGACCGGCGTTACCGTTATCACCACGATTTCCAATGACGGGCAACCCTTTGGGCTCACCGCCAATGCGTTTACCTCGGTTTCCCTGGTGCCTCCACTGCTGCTCGTATGCGTCGACAAGAAGGCCGAGAGTTATCCGTACTTCGAGGAAAGCAAGGTTTTCACGGTCAACATTCTGGCCGAAGATCAGGAAACGCTGTCGCGCCGGTTCGCGGTCAGCGGCGGCGACAAGTTCCAGGGCGTTGCCTACCACGCCGGGGCCAACGGCGCACCCATAATCGAAGGCGCACTCGCCTATGCCGAATGCAAGCTCTATGGCTCTTGCGATGGCGGCGACCACACCGTTTACCTGGGTGAGATAGAGCAGGCAGAGACCATCGACCATCGGCCGCTGGTCTTCTTCAGGGGTGGTTACCGGACACTTGGCGATTGAATCCGCGCCGGCAGACATCGTCACTCTCGACCAATAGAACCAAGCCATGGCGTCCCCGCAACTCAAACCATCTCAAGATCGGGCGACCGAACCCGATGGTAACTCCGACCTTGACGAGGCCGTCCGCAAACCTGACGGTAAATTTCAACCTGTGACCACCAATCCACGCCTGCCGGGCATCACGGTCTTTCTCCCAGCCCATAACGAAGAGGCAAACATCGAACGCGTTGCCAATGGCTTTTGCGCCGAATTGCCCAAGCTCGCCGACAGCTACGAGGTGGTGGTGGTTGACGATGGCAGCCGGGACAATACCGGGGAAATCGCCGATCGTATGGCCGCCGCCAATCCACGCGTAAAGGTGATTCATCACGGTGTCAACCGTGGCTATGGTGCGGCGGTCATTTCGGGTATCAGGGCCGCTTCGGAACCCTACGTTCTTTTGGCCGATGGAGACGGCCAGTTCGATCCTGCCGACGTGGTTGTGCTGGTGGCGCGGATGCCAGGTTATGACGCCGTAATCGGACGGCGGGTGCGGCGCGCCGACCATTTGATGCGACGGATCAATGGCAAGGCGTGGACGATGCTGGCGCGGATGCTGTTCGGGCTCAAGGTGAGCGATATGGATTGCGGCTTCAAGCTGTTCCGCCGCGAGATTCTCGACGGCATCGAACTGCATGCCAATGGCGCTTTGATTTCGACCGAACTGCTGGCGCGGCTGGCAGGGCGGGGAGCGAAGATTTGCGAGGTAGACGTGAATCATCTGCCGCGGGTCGCGGGCGAGCAAACCGGCAATAGTCCTCAAGTCATCATCAGGGCCTTCAGTGAACTGTTTTCGCTCTATCGCGAACTCAAGCAGGCACGTGATAGTGCGACGGCTGACGCCAAGGCGCCGCGCTAGACCCCTGAATCAACTCGCCGTTGAAGCTGAAACCGGAAGCCACCGGTTACGCTACAACGCAAAAGGGGATGATGGTAGACGGTTTGCGCTATGGCGTTTGCCATATCGTTTGCGTAAGTCTCTGGATTTATTGAGCTTTGGCCGTATTGAGCGATGGCACGGTGCTGGCATTGTAATTATGGATGGTACGGTCCATCAAGGATCGTCGTGAACCAGAAGGGAGAACGGGGAAATGAAGCGTACGATTTCAATCTTGACTGCGGCGCTGTTCGCCGGTGCCATGGCGATACCTGCTTTTGCGCAGGCGCCGGCCGCCGAGCCATCGATGGCGGCGCCCGCCGCGGAGTCGTCGATGGCGGCGCCGGCGGCCGAGCCGTCGACCTCGACGAAGCCGCATCACCATACGCGCCATCATCATCGGCACCACAGGAAGAGCACGCACCATGAGAGCACTGGTGCGACGACCGCACCGTCAAGCGAGTCAGCTCCGGCGGCTCCGTCAGGTGAGTCGGCTCCGGCGGCTCCCGAGGCGTCGTAAGCTCGAGCGACAATCGGAAACGCTCGTAAAACTTGCCCGCTCAGGCCGTGCGGCTACCAGCCGATAAACTGGTAGCGGCGGCCCGGCGGGTATTGTTCGGCCTTCCTGGCGCGTCCGGCCGGGCGCGCATTCATTCGCACTTTTTTTTCGCGTCGCTTTCCTGCTAACATTCGGACATTCCCGCGTGCCTCCGTATGCATGCGGGATGTACCAAGTTGTCAATCAGTCGCCGGGTGCCGCTACTGATAGCGGTCGCTGTAGTAATGGTCCTTCAATGGCCCATGGCGCTCTATGCAACGGCCAACCACGGCGGTTCCGACGAGCAGGTCTGCGATGCTCTCGCCGATTATTACCTCGGTATGGAAGACTATCCCGAGGCAATCAAGCGCCACCTGGTCGTAATCCGCCAGCATCCCGACGACGCGCTGGCTTATTACCATCTCGGCTTCGCCTACGGCATGATGGGTGACCATCGCAAGGAACTGGCCAATTACAAAAGAGCGGTGGACCTCGGCTTGAGCGATTGGCAATTGTTCCTCAACTTGGGCTTACTCTACATGGACGCCGGCCGTCTGGAAGAAGCCACCGAAGTCCTGCGGTTGGCGACGCTGCTCGCCCCCTATCGCCCCGAAACACATTTCAACCTCGGGCTGGTCTACGAACGCCTGGGGATGTTCGAGCAGGCGCAGCAGGAGGTACTGACCTCATTGCGTCTCGATCCTGATCAGATCGACGCGCGCAATACGCTTGGTGCTATCTACGCCGAGCAGGGCAATTACGCGCGGGCGCATCAGGAATGGGCCGAACTGGTCAATTCCCATCCCGATTACACGCCGGCGCGCGCCAATCTGGCGATTTTGCAGCGGGTTGAAAGCGGCCAGATCAAAGGGCCCGAGCGAGTCAGTGGCTTTGCACGCGCGCATTGAGCGCGAGTGCTCGCGGTTCTTAAGCCGGGGCAGGGGGCAGGTGGTGAAACTTCAAGGATTGAGCAAATCTTACCGAATAACGCTAGTTGTGATCCTTACCGCGATCATCGCGCTCTCCTCCGCGCGTCCGGCGGCGGCCTCGTACCGGCGGCATCATCGCCGCCATCATGCGCGTCGCCATCACGTCGCGCGTGTGCCACTCTATCATGCCGAACTGCTCGAAGACGCGGACACCGGGCGTGTGCTTTACGCGCAAAATGCGACGCTGGAGTGGCCGCCAGCTTCGATGACCAAGTTGATGCTGATGCTGGTGGTCGAGGACGAGCTCAAAGCCGGGCACGTCCACCAGGATGACCCGGTGCGGATTTCATGGCTTGCGGCGCATACGGGCGGCTCGCACCTCGGGCTACACGAGGGCCAGGTGTATCCGTTGAGCGAGTTGATGAAGGCGGCGCTCATCCGTTCGGCCAATGACGCCGCCGTGGCGGTCGCGCAAGCGGTATGCGGCTCGGTCGAGGCATGTGTGAAAAAGATGAACCTGCGTGCACAAAGCCTCGGCATGACCGACACACATTACGGGACCGTTGAGGGACTGCCGCCCACGCCCGGCCATGACGTCGACTACACCAGTGCGTTTGACATGGCGACGCTCGGCCGCGCCATCATCCATCATACCGGCCTGTTGCAATGGACCAGTCTTGCGGAAACACCCTTCGACGGTGGCCTCTACATGCTGCATAACACCAATCACCTGGTGGGCCATTTCGAGGGCTGCGACGGCCTTAAGACCGGCTTTACCTTAAACGCCGGCTTCAACCTGACCGCCACGGCGATACGCGGTAATATGAGGCTGATTTCGATCGTGCTCGGCGCGCCTTCCAATCCCGAGCGCTTTGCGGTGAGCGCCAAGTTGTTGGAATGGGGCTTTGATCACTTCGAAAAGGTGAAGGTGCTGAAGCGCGGCCAGCCGCTTCCGGTTCATGTCCAGGTTGAGTCGGGTCCGCTTATCCAGCCGGTCGCTCAGCGCGATCTCGCAGTGGTGGTGCCAAAGAACGATTTATCGGCGCTCAAGGTTGAATATGATGTCCCAGGGATGATAAACGGGCCAGTCACGACGGGCCAATCGGTTGGCCAGGTCATTCTCATGGTTGGTGACGATGTCATGAGCAGCGAGAATGCGGTATGCCCGCTGATCGAACCAGCCGCGACGCGAAACGCCGCCGCGCCAAATTCCGGCGAGAACGCCGAAGCGGTGTCGGTCACCGGCGCCGCGCCTTCCCTCGGCAACCATGCGGTGGTGGTTGGGGTGACAAAGCAAGCTATGCAGGAGAATAAATGAAACCGGCTTCACGTCAGAGGAACCGTCGTAACCATAAACTAGCGCGTAAGCGCCGAACCGATCCCAGGCAAGTCAAGTCGCGTGTGCGCCGGATGCGCAGGTCCCGCGTGCGCCGCGCCACCGGCTAACGATCGAGCGTAAAGGCCTTGTCAGTTTGCGGAATCCGCGGGAATGGATCAGTCCGGAAATCAAGCAAAGAAGTCGACGCCATCCTGAACGCCATCGAAACGATGAGCCCTTACCGGCTTTCTTTTCGGGGATAGCCTTATCGTTCAGGCGGCTCTGCCGGGAGGCGCCAGGATGCTGTATACGGAAGACCTCTTAGCACGGCCAAGTCTTTGAAACCCTGTCGGTCGAGAATCCTTTCCAGGCTTTGACGTCCGTCCATTGCCAATGGATTGACACGCCGCTAGGGGCGGCGATTGCGCGCGTTTTTGCTGTTGCGCCCGCGCTTGGGCGCGGCTTGGGCCCGCGGCCGCTGGGGATTGTGCAAATCGGATGAATTTGGTCCTGCCGTCCGCCGCGGCCCGGGCTGCGCCATCCGGCGGATATCGAGAAAAATCTGGATACTCGCAATCATCGCGAGCGCCCAAATCGCGATCCAGATACGGCGAAAGGTGATAACGTCTTTCGGTGCGGTCATCCCCACCGCCGCCAGGCAATAGTCGGATACATGATAGGCCGCGACCATCAGTGCGAGCACCAGGCCGACCGTGAATACCGTGAAGATCGCGTTGGGAGGGATGCGGTAGGCGCGCAGTAATGCGCGCGCGACCAGGAGAAAAACCACCCAGATAATTCCGAGGGCGACTCCGATCGCACCCGCCATCGTGTAGAAGTTCATATTCGTTGTGAATCTTAATCGTCATGCCGCGTCGCACGGATTGCAAGCGTCCATCGCGGCCAGCGCTGAAAAGACCACTGCGGGGCGGGTGCGGAGAAACCTTCCGATAGCCGCTGTGAATTAAGCGCGGACCCCGATTTGACATGCACCCGGTGTACTGGTTAACAATTAACGTGCCTCCTAGACTCAGACTTTGCCATCAAGAAGCAGGTTCGTGGCCGCAGCTTCCGTAATCGCCGTGATCCCGGCGCGTTACGGCTCGACCCGTTTGCCCGGCAAAGCGCTGGCCGATATCGGCGGCGTGCCGATGGTGGTGCGCGTTTATCGCCAGGCTTCCAGGGCGCGTTCGCTCGATCGCGTGTTGGTCGCGACCGACGACGAGCGGATCGCGCGGGTCGTACGCGAAGCCGGCGGCGAGGCCGAAATGACACTCGGCACGCATCCGAGCGGCACCGATCGCATCGCTGAAGTGGCCGGCCGTATTCGCGCCGATATCTATCTCAACGTGCAGGGCGATCTGCCGTTTATCGCGCCCGAAGACCTTGACGCGCTAGCCGTTCCGATGGTTGCCGATGACACGATCGCGATGGGCACGCTGGCGACGCCGATCGTCGATACCGCCGAATGGAACAATCCGAACGTGGTCAAGGTGGTATGCGCCGCCGATGGCGACGCGCTCTATTTTTCGCGCAGTTCGATTCCGTATCCGCGCGACGATGGCGGTATTCCCGCCAACGCGCTGCGGCATATCGGGGTTTACGGTTACCGGCGTGACTTCCTGATGAAGTTCGCGTCGCTCGCGCCGGGCGTGCTCGAACGCATCGAACGGCTCGAACAGTTGCGTGCCATCGAACACGGCTATCGCATCCGGGTGGTGCCTTCGGTGGCGCCTTCACTGGAGATTGATACGCCCGGCGATCTGGCGCGGGCGCGGCAGGCGGCGGAGACGAAGTAAAAACCGGCGGGGTGGGAAATTTATGGCGGAACGCGGCAAGACCAAATTTATTTTCGTCAGCGGCGGCGTGGTGTCGTCGCTCGGCAAGGGCTTGGCGGCGGCCTCGTTGGGTGCGCTGCTGGAGGCGCGCGGCCTCAACGTTACGCTGCTCAAGATGGATCCCTATATCAACGTCGACCCCGGCACTATGAGCCCGCTGCAACATGGCGAGGTTTTCGTCACGGACGACGGCGCCGAGACCGACCTCGACCTTGGCCATTACGAGCGCTTCGTGCGCACCACCATGAGCCGTCGCAACAATTGCACCACCGGCCAGATTTACGACACGGTGATCCAGAACGAACGGCGCGGCGACTACCTCGGTGCGACCGTGCAGGTGATTCCGCATATCACCGACGAAATCAAGCGGCGAATCCTGCTCGCCACCGATGGCGCCGATCTCTGCATTGTCGAAGTCGGCGGCACCGTCGGCGATATCGAGAG
>JBOHWJ010000387.1:0-2237 GCA_050736495.1 Binataceae bacterium (SeqCode)
ATCTTGTCCTCGACCAGATGATGCAGCTTCATGATGTACATCACGCCGACCGTTACCGGCTGTTCGAACGCCGACCCGGTGCGGCCGTCGTAGAGCGTGCACTGGCCGGTCTCCGGCAACCCGGCGCGCTTGAGCAGGCCGAAAATCTCGTCCTCGCGCGCGCCGTCGAAAACCGGCGACGCCGTATGGATTCCGGTGCGCGCCTTGTCACCCAACTTGGCGATCTCGGCTTCAGGCAATTCGTCGATAAATTCCTGGTAATCCTTGTCCGGATAGAGCTCGCGCAGGCGCTTGCGCATCTGCGCCGGAGTCGAACCGTTATGCGCCTCTTCATAAAGAGTGCGGCCCAATTCCAGCGCCGCCCAGCCCAGATGAGTCTCCAGAATCTGGCCCACGTTCATGCGCGACGGCACGCCGAGCGGGTTCAGCACGATATCGACCGGGGTGCCGTCGGCCAGCCGCGGCATGTCCTCCTCGGGCAGGATGCGCGAGAGCACGCCCTTGTTGCCATGGCGCCCGGCCATCTTGTCGCCCACCTGCAGGCGGCGCTTGATGGCGACGAACACCTTGATCATTTTGATCACGCCCGGCGCCAGTTCGTCGCCCGCCTTGAGCTTGTCGAGCTTGGCGCCGTAGTGCTGCTGCACCACCTCGACGTTGGAGTTCATCGCTGCCAGCGCCTGCGCGACCTCGGCGCCGGTGCTCTCGTTCTCAACCCTTAGCTGGCCCCATAGCGGCGGCGCCAACTCGTCGAGGTCTTCGGCCGAAATGGTGTCGCCCTTCTGGAACAGCATGCGGCGGTCATCCGACATCACCCGCGCGGCCAGTTTCTTGCCGCCCAGAGCGCGCTTCAGTTTGCGCACCGTCTCCTGGCGGATGATGCGGATTTCCTCGGCCTCGTCCTGTTTCAACCGTTCGGCTTCGAGACCCTGGATTTCCTGCGTGCGATCGTCCTTGGCGACACCGCGGCGTGCGAACACGCGCGCGTCGATAACGGCGCCTTCGACACCCGGCGGCACGCGCAGGCTGGTGTCGCGCACCTCGCCCGCCTTCTCGCCGAAGATAGCGCGCAGCAGTTTTTCCTCGGGGCTCAACTGGGTCTCGCCCTTGGGCGTTATTTTGCCCACCAGAATATCGCCTGGCTTGACTTCGGCGCCGATGCGGATGATACCGCTCGCGTCGAGATCCTTGAGCGCTTCCTCGCCGACGTTGGGGATGTCGCGCGTTATCTCCTCGGGTCCGAGCTTGGTGTCACGCGCGATACATTCGAACTCCTCGATATGGACCGAGGTAAAGAGATCTTCCTTGACCACCCGCTCGGAAATCAGGATCGAGTCCTCGAAGTTGTAGCCGCCCCAGGGCATAAAGGCGACCATCACGTTGCGCCCCAACGCAAGCTCGCCCATGTCGGTCGAAGGGCCGTCGGCGAGCACGTCGCCCGCCTTCAGGCGTTCGCCCTTGACCACGATCGGGCGCTGATTGATACAGGTGTTTTGATTCGAGCGCTGATACTTGACCAGGTTGTAGATATCGACGCCGGCGTCGCGCAGATCCTTGCTCTGCTTGTCGGCTCGCACCACGATGCGTTCGGCGTCGACGCTTTCGACCACACCGTCGCGCCGCGCGATCATGGTCACGCCCGAGTCGCGTCCCACGGTTCCTTCAAGGCCGGTACCGACCAGTGGCGCTTCGGTCTTGAGCAGCGGCACCGCCTGGCGCTGCATGTTCGAACCCATCAGCGCGCGATTGGCGTCGTCGTTCTCGAGGAACGGGATCAGCGATGCCGCCACCGACACCAACTGGTTGGGCGACACGTCCATGTACTGAACGTCTTCGGCACGCACCACCGTGAACTCGCCCCCGATACGCGACGAAATCAACTCCGCCGAGAAACGGTTATGAGCGTCGAGCGGCGCGTTGGCCTGCGCAATTACCTTGTCCTCCTCGTCCAAGGCGGAAAGGTAGACGATGCGTTCGGTCACGCGGCAGTTTTCGACCTCGCGATAGGGTGTCTCGATAAAGCCAAATTCATTGACCCGCGCGTAGGTCGATAGTGCGGCGATGAGCCCGATGTTGGGTCCTTCCGGAGTCTCGATCGGACATACGCGGCCGTAGTGGGTCGGATGAACGTCGCGCACCTCGAAACCTGCCCGCTCACGCGTAAGGCCACCCGGTCCCAGCGCCGAGAGCCGCCGCTTATGCGCAATTTCAGAGAGCGGATTGGTCTGATCCATGAA
>JBOHWJ010000388.1:0-5118 GCA_050736495.1 Binataceae bacterium (SeqCode)
CGCTGGTGCTGAATCAGATCGGGACGGCCTCCCTGATTGCCGGCAAGGCGGCGCGTTCGGTGATCGCGGCGCGCGGGCGGCGGCTGATCGACTTCGGCTTGCGCCGCACCCAGGGCCTGGATGCCGGGCTTATCGCGGCGCGCTCGTCCTACCTGGCCGGATTTATCGGAACCTCCAACGTTCTCGCCGGGCGCCGCTACGGTATACCGCTCTACGGCACGATGGCGCACAGCTACATCATGGCGCATGAGAGCGAACGCGAGGCCTTCGAGCATTTCGTGCAGCTTTTCCCGCGCCTCGGCACGCTGCTGGTCGATACCTACGACACCGTTCGCGGGGTTGAAAACGCGGCCGCGGCCGCGCAGGGCTTGAAGCAGCAGGGCTTCAAACTCCAGGCCATCCGGCTCGACAGCGGCGACCTCGTCGATTTGAGCTTCAAAGCTCGCCGTATCCTCGACCAGCACGGCTTGCAGGACGTCGCGATTTTCGGCAGCGGGAATCTCGACGAATACCGCATTCTCGACCTGGTCAAGGCCGGCGCGCCGATCGACGCCTTCGGCGTCGGCACCGAACTGGTGGTCAGTGGCGATGCGCCCGCGCTCGACGTCGCCTACAAGCTCAGCGAATATCGCGGCACTCCGCGGCTCAAGACCTCGCAGGGCAAGGTCAGCCTGCCCGGCCGCAAGCAGGTGTTTCGCGCCATCAATCAGAAGGGCGGCTTCTACGCCGACCTGATCGGACTTGCGGACGAGGGCACGACCAGCGTCGTGCGCGAATTCAAGCCCGCCCCCGTCGAGACCACAATGTTGCTGACGCGTCACATGAGCGGCGGCCAGCGCCTGATGCCGCGGCCGGAACTGGCGGAGTCGCGCGCGCGCTTTCTGGAATCGCTGACCAAACTCGATCAGCGCTACAAGGACCTGGCGCGGCCCGAGAGCTACCCGGTCAGGCATACCGCGGCGCTCAATGCGATGCTGATCAACGAGAAGCTGCGCGCCGAGAAACGCCAGGATTAGCCCGCGCGATAAGCTCACGCCATCGCGGTGACGCTTCGATCCGCGCCGCCGTATCGGCAAGCTCTTTGCGGTCGAATATCATCACCAGCCAGCCATAGGTGTCGGCGTCGCCGGGTGAGTATATCTTCGGGTATGGATAGTGGATCGTTTTAGCGTCCGCGCCGTACTCCTCTATCAGCGGACTCACGGCGGCATAGCCGCCATTCACGCCGACGGCGATGTCATCGCTTCCCGATGGGGCAATCCAGATTCCGCCATCGAACTGCGGATGAGGGTCCGGGCGCTCGATGATCCAATTCGGCAGGCCGCGCGGGCCCACGAACCATCGCGCCAGCGTCGCGTCTTTCGCGGCGGCGGCGTTCAGATGGCTCGCGTCGCCACCGCCCGGGAGGTAACGCTGAGCCGCCACCACGGCCAGGTCGAAGCGATCGCGTTGCGCACGCTGCTCCATCGCGATCGCGGTAACGTTCTTGTACGGTGCGCGGATGTCAGGTGGTATCCGGTAAAGCTGCACGCCACCAACGTCGAGCGGCGTCATCCCGGTCCCAGCCATGAACGGTGCGTAAAGCTTTTGATCGCGGTCGTCCACAATCACGGCGGTCACGCCATGAGCCGCGAGAAAGGCGTCGAACTGTCCGCTCGCGTTGGGTAGATACGCGCCTTCGAGCAATACCTTGACCACCGGCCATTGGGCGAAGGCCGTGGGCAGCCGCCCGGTGTATCCGCCCGCCATCCGAAAATACATTCCGCTCTCGGCCTGCCACAGCATGCTGTTGCCGCGCATGCCGTACGGCAACACGACCACGGTCTCATGCGGGCGCAGATACTGCCGGTAAAGACTCGTGGTGAAAAACGCCGGAGTGTCGTTCGGGCTGCTCCAAAAAGCCGCGTCCAGATTGGGCGCGAGCGAAATCACGATCACGGCCGCGATCGCGATTTTGATCAGCCGGCCGAAGCCGGTCTGCGCCAGCCACATCGCCGCGATTATCGCCAGGATCAGGTCCGCGTACATCGCGAACCGCACCGGCAGGGCGCTGTTGATTACCGGCACGTGCAACAACGCCAGCCATGGCAATGCGATCGGATAAATACGGCCATAAACCTTCAGGTGCGCGCCCAGCGCGAGTACGCAGATGATGATCAGCAACTCGACCAGCAGTTTTCCCGCCGGCTCGCGCCATCGCCGCCACGCGAACGCCACCGCAATTAGTATCAGCGGCAGGCCGAAGTATGCTCCGGTGTCGGCGAGACTGATATCCGGGAACCTGCCCGCGACAGTGCGGAACGCGGATATTTTGCCCAGTTCGGTGGTCACGGTCGGGATGATGAAATTAAGCGGGTCGGCGTCGAAAGCGATCGGCCCCCAGATTGGCGAACGGCCCAGGCCATGCCCAAAAAGATAATACAGATACGGGCTCACGATCGCGGCTGTGACCATGTAAGCGGTCGCGATCGGAATAGCCATTCGCCGGATACGCACTCGTGACTCATACCCGCCAAATGACCATGCGAGCAGCAAGGCCAATCCGCCAAACATCGTCATGGTCGCGAAGATTTCCAGCGATAACAGAAACTCCGCCACCAGCGCGGGGATCAGCATAATCGTAAAGCTGCGCGCGCTGACGCGATCGTCGAATCTCAACAGCGCCAGGTACACGATCAAAGGTAACAGGAAGACCATGACCATATTGATATGGCCACCGTTCTCGTGCCCCAAAATGTAGGACGAGAAGCCGAAAATGTAGCCACCCAGGATCGACGGCCAGAATGAACCGGCCAGGTAACGGCATAGAATGAACGCGGTCCATGCCGCCAGCGCCGGCGCCAGCAGAGCCAGTACGTTATAGCTCGCGACTGGGCCGAACCATGTCGTCAGCGGAGCGGCGATCCAGCTTGCAATCGGGACGCAGGTCGTCCACGCGAGATTTATCCCATCCGGCGCCCAGATGGCGTCAGTGAGAAAGGGATTCAGCCGGTGCGCGACCGCGTGTGGCCACCATGCGATGAACCAGATCAGGGCCGACGGATCCCCTCCGCCGCCGATGTAACGGTCGCGAAATTGGGGCACCACAGAACGGCCGAAGAACAGAATCGAGAGCGCGGCATAGAGCGCCAGCGCCGCGAGTCCCCGGCGGTCGAGCGCGAGGCGACGCTGCATCCCGCGCGCCGGAACGTTACTCAACTGATGCCCTTCCAGGTTTACCAGGCTATTCACAGCGGTTGCGTTGCCTCGCCCTATTCGGCGCTTCGTCGACGCTCAGAAGGATCCGGGATTCTTCGACTCACGCGCCCACATACCTTGTGGGGTAGCCCGAGTATTTCGCACAAGCTGCTTCAACGAATTGCGTGCTTGCAGACACTAACGCGAAAACTCGCTGGTTGCAGTCTTGACCGACTGGGTAAGTGGAGGTCGTGTGTACGATGCCCATTCCGGTGATGCCGTGATCTGCGCGGCCAACGCGTGTAGCCGTTCGCGGTTGAAGTTCATCACCAGCAAGCTCAATTCTACCGATTTGATCCGATCATCAAACTTGCGGGGATACGGATAGTAGATCGCGCTGGCGCTGCCGCCGTATTTCTCTACCATTGGCCGAACCGATTCATCTTTGACCGCGACCCCGATACTGATGGCACCATCGGCCGTACTGCCCAGCCACAGTCTATTGTGCAAATTGGGCGGCAGGTCGCCCCACCAGATGCGTGACGGATCAATTATCCAGTCGGGTGCCGCAGTCGGTCCCACGATCCATGGTTGCGGGATCAGCGGCTCGATCGCGAAAGGCGACAATTCTCTCCCGTCACCACCATCCGACAAGTATTTGTTGGCATAGACCGCCAGCGCCGCAAATTGCGCGGAGCCGGCACACAATTGCATCTGCTCTGCAGCGGCGTCCACGTCAACCGGAGCCTTCTGCCGGGCCAGCCTGTAGAGCGTTATGCCGCCTACGCCCAAGGGGGCGACGCCCAGCGATGACAAAAGACCGCGCCAGGCCGGCATATCGCGATCGTCGACCACAATGGCGCTAACATTGTTCGCGCCGAGAAAAGCCGCGAGTTGCTCTCTCGCGTCGGGCATCAGCGTGCCCTTGATCATAGCAGGCACTATTGGCCAGCGCTCAAATGCGGGTGGCGTTGGGCCCGTCCATCCACCCGCCATTCTGAAGTGCATTCCGGTCTCCGCAAGCCACAGCATGCTGTCTCCTCGCATCCCGTAGGGAAGTGGCAGCACGGTTTCGTTCCGATGCAGATAGCGCCGATAGAGACCATTGCTGAAGAACAGCGGGACATCAGAGCGCCGGGTCCAAAATGCCGCGCTCGAGTTTGGCGCCAGCGAGATCAGGATTATGCACGCGATGGCGATTTTGGAGAGTGCGCTAAACCGGCATTGCGCCACCCATAGTGCAACGATGATCGCGAGCACCAGGTCCGCGTACATGGAGAACCGCACCGGCAGAGCGCTGTTGATTACCGGTAAGTGCGCAAACGCAAACCAGGGCAAAGCGAATGGGTAAACCTGCCCATACACGTGCAACCGTGAGCCCAAAGAGAGCATGCAGATGATGATCAGCAACTCCACCAGCATTTTCCCCGCAGGCTCACGCCAACGCCGCCGCGCAAACGCCGCGGCAATGAATATCAGCGGCAGGCCGAAGTAGGCATCCGCGTCGGCGATGCTTCCGCCGGGAAACCGCTGCGAAATGTGACGAAACCACTCTAAACGGCCCAGCTCGGTGGTTGGCGTAGGTATTATGAGATTAAGTGGGTCGCTATCAAAAGCGAGATGCCCCCAAAATGGCGCGCGATCGAAACCATAGGCGAATAGATAATACAAATATGGGCTTACGATTATCAGTGCTACAATATAGCTGGCGACAATGGGAATGATCATCCGCTGGATGCGTATCCGCGACTCATGCGCACCAAATGACCATCCGAACAGCAGGGCAAGCCCACCGAACATCGTCATGGTTGCGAAAATTTCCAATGACAGGAGGAACTCTGCTGCGAGCGCGACACTAAGCAGAACAGCAAACTTTAAATTGGTGATGCGGCCGTCAAGTGCGAACAGGGTCACGCATACGACCAGAGGGACAATGAAAAC
>JBOHWJ010000389.1:0-11357 GCA_050736495.1 Binataceae bacterium (SeqCode)
ACCGTGATGTGGGCGACGCTCAATGGCGCCTTCCTGCTGAGCGGCGATCAGGAATTTTTTCGCGACGTGACTGGATTGGACGCCACCAGCCTGCTGAACGACGTTTTCGACTTCCAGCTTGCCGCGGCGCATCGCCTGGCCAAGCCCGCGGCGATCAACCGCGCGGTTCCGGCCAACGGCGCCGTCAAGGAAGCGGGTAAGGGCAGCGCCGGCGCAGCGGCATCCGCCGCGCACGGTACGGCTACGCGCGCGAACGCGTTACACTAAAGCGTCAGATGAAACATCGGATCGAACGGACAATCCCGCTGTCGTTGCCCTTTGCGGGACTGGGCCGCGCAATTAAAAGCATGAAATCCCAAAAGGAGAATGGGTCATGAAATTTACCTGGTTTCACCTGATGCCGTACCGTTTTCTGCCCGATGACTTCAAGGATAAATACCACAGCGTATGGGTCGACATTCCGCGCCATCTCTATGATCCCAAAGCCGGCCATCGCCTCTACAACGATTACCTCGACCAGCTTGAATTCGCCGATCGCATGGGCTTCGACGGTCTCGGCGTCAACGAGCATCATCAGAACGCCTACGGCATGATGCCGTCGCCCAACCTGATGGCGGCGGCGATGGCGCGCCGCACGCGGCATGCGAGCCTGGTTGTGCTGGGCAATTCGATCGCGCTCTACAATCCGCCGGTGCGCGTGGCCGAGGAGTTCGCGATGCTCGACGTTATCAGCGGCGGGCGCCTGGTCGCCGGTTTTCCGGTTGGCACCTCGATGGACGACAATTATTGCTATGGCGTGGTTCCGGCAACGCTGCGTGAACGTTACGCCGAGGCGCATGATCTCATCATTCGCGCGTGGAAGGAGCAGGATGTTTTCTCCTTCAACGGCAAGTACACCAAGCTCCGCTACGTCAACCTATGGCCCAAGCCACTGCAGCAGCCGCATCCGCCGATCTGGATTCCCGGCGGCGGCTCGATCGAGACCTGGGATTTCTGCGCCGACCATGCGTACCAATACAGCTTTTTGTCCTACTTTGGTTACAAGGCGGGCAAGAAGGTCGCCGACGGTTACTGGGACGTGATGGTGAAGAAGAACAAGCCGCTCAATCCGTACAGTCTCGGCTTTGCGCAGGTGGTCGCGGTCGCCAACAGTGACGAAGAGGCGGAACGGCTTTACTCGCCGCACATGGACTACTTCTACAACCGCTGCCTGCACGTCTATGCCGGCTTCGCCGACGCACCGGGCTATCGCACGCTCAGCACCATCCGTTCGGGTTTCCTCGGCCAGGTTGGCAAGCAGGCCACACTGCGGCGCGAAGGGCTCACGTGGAAGGATTTCATCGAAGAGGGCTACATCATCGCGGGCTCGGCCAAGACCGTGCGCGAACGGCTGCGCGAGGCGATGAAGAGCCTCAACTGCGGACACTTGATGATTCTGATGCAGCTTGGATCGATGCCGCCGGACCTGGTTCGATCGAGCACCGAACTGTTCGCCCGCGAAGTCATGCCGAGCATGCGTGATCTGTGGCCCGGGTGGGAAGACAAGTGGTCGCCGCGCGGCTTGCCCGAGAGCGAACGCGCGATGCCCGCGCCGATCGACTTCAACAAGTACGACGCCAATGGCAAGAAGAGCGCTCCGGCCACGGGCGCGGCCGTGGAAACCCGGAGTGCCGCGAAATGAAGACGATTCAAAAGACCAGTGACGGAAAGTTTTCGGTCGAGATGTACACGTTCGGCGGCGGCGAACCGCTGCTTTTCCTTCACGGCGCGGGCGGCCTTTTCGGGGTTGACCCGTTCCTCGAGGAGCTGGGCCGCGATTTCAGGGTAATCGCGCCGCATCTGCCGGGCTACGGCGAATCGACCGGCGGTGAATTGATCGAAGACGTTGTCGACGCCGCCCTGTTTTACCATCAATTGATGGACGACCTCGGCATCGATAGCGCCCACATCGTCGGCCATTCGATGGGCGGGATGCTGGCGGCGGAAGTTGCCGCGCTCGACGTTCATCGCGCGAAAAAACTCATCCTGGTCGCGGCGGCCGGCTTCTGGTTGCCCGAGCATCCGATTCCCGACTTCTTCGCGCTCGATGTCAGCGACCTGGGCCAATACCTGTTCCACGATCCGAACTCGGCGCTCGCCAAGATGGTGATGGCGGTGCCGGAGGACATGAACGCGCTGGCCGATATGTACGTCGAACGCGTAAAGCGGCTTTCGATGGCGAGCAAATTTCTGTGGCCGATCCCGGATCGCGGGCTCAAGAAGCGGGCTTACCGGATTGCGGCGCCGACGCTGCTATTGTGGGGTGAATCGGACAAACTGGTGCCGCCGGTTTATGCGAACGAGTTCGCGAGCCGGATCAGGAATTGCCGCCAGCAGACCCTCAAGGAAGCCGGTCACATGCCGATGTACGAGCAGCAGGCGGCCTTTTGTACGGCGGTACGCGGATTCCTCAAGAGCTGACGCGAATCTCGCGCCGAAGCCATTGGTAACGGGCGCGGAATCCTGGTACTCCGAGCCCGCTTTATCGTTTTGAGCTAACGCGCCTGTGCCGTCATGCTCGCGGCGGACCGCGGCGGCGCGGTGGCAGCTTTCCCATAGCCGGGCGGATAGAGCCGGTAGACCATCAGGTAGACCACCACGCCGGTTATCGAAACGTAGACCCAGATGGGCCAGGTCCAGCGCGCGATTCGACGATGCGACCGGAAGCGTCCGCGCAACGCGTACCGAAGCGTAATCAGCACTAGCGGCAAAATCCCGGCGGCGAGAATTATGTGCGAGACCAGGATGGTGAAATAGACGGGGCGCACCCATCCATAGCCCTGAAAGCGCACGTCACCGACGTGGTAATGGTAAATCAGATACGAAACGAGAAAGACGATCGAAATCGCGAAGGCGCTCAGCATGAAGGCACGGTGGGCGCGGACCCACTTGCGCCGGATACAATAGAAACCCGCTAGCAGCAATACGGCCGCGATCGCGTTGAGAACCGAGATGAACGGCGCGAGCCAGAAATACGACGACATTGGTTACCGCCGGCATCGGATGCCGCAAATGAAAATCGACCGCTATTCGATGCGGCTCGGCAATAGCTTAGCGGCGGCAATGTGGGGATGCGAACCCAGGTGCGATGTCAGCCTCGTAGTCAAATTGAAAGTAACCGCATATTCTGCAATTGTAACAACAGGATAGCGTTAATCCGTGGGAGAGGGCCGCAAGCTCAATAATGCGGCGGACCCGCGCAAGTGGAGGACGACTAATGACGAAAACCATTATTTCCGCCGACTCGCACATCACCGAGCCGCCTGGCTGCTACGTCGACCGCATCGACAGCAAGTACAAGGACATCGCGCCGAAGATGGTGCGGGATGAGAAGCTCGGCGACCTCTTCATCATCGACGGTCTGAGCAAGCCGATCCCGATGGGATTGGTTGCCGCCGCCGGCCAGGACGCGAAAAGCCTTGCGATGTTCGGCGCGAAGTTCGAGCAACTGCATCGGGGCGGATGGGACCCCGAAGCGCGCATGGCCGACCAGGATCGTGATGGCGTATCCGCCGAAGTTGTCTATCCGACCGTCGGCATGATGCTGTGCAACCATCCCAACTACGATTACAAGAAGGCGTGCTTCGACGCCTATAATCTGTGGATCGCGGAATACTGCGCCGCGCATCCGGACCGTCTGATTGGCCTCGGACAGACGGCGATGCTCTCCGTAGAGGAAGGTATCGACGACGTGCGCAAGATGAAGGAGCTGGGACTGCGCGGCGTGATGATGCCGGGCAATCCGCAGGTCTCCGACTACGACGATCCGATCTACGATCCTTTCTGGGAAGCTGCGATCGACATGGATATGCCGCTCAGCTTCCATATCCTGACCAGCAAGCAGGACAGCTTCAAAACGCGCGGCCCGCGCATCAACGGCTTCCTCGCGATCATCCGCGGCAACCAGGACCTGATCGGCACGTTTATCTTCGGCGGTGTCTTCGAACGCCATCCCAAGCTCAAGCTGGTATGCGTCGAGGCGGACGCCGGCTGGGTGCCGCACTACATGTACCGCATGGATCACGCCTACGACCGCCATCGGTCATGGATGATGAAGGGGCGTGAACTGGCGAAGAAGCCGTCGGAATATTTCCGCGAGCATATCTACACCACTTTCCAGGATGATTGGGTCGCCTTTCAGATGAAGGACATGTGCAACGTCCGCCGCCTGATGTGGGCGAACGATTTTCCACACAGCGATTCGACCTGGCCGTGGTCGCAGGACGTCCTGAAGGAACAGACCAAGGGGCTCAACCAGCAGGAGAAGGACTTCATTCTGCACGACAACGTTGCGGAGCTTTACCACCTGAGCATCTGATCCGTATTAGCTTCGGGCGGATGCGCTTCCGCCATGAGAGGTTCCGCATCGCGGGTTACGATTAAAGTTGCTCTCCCCGGTAACGCCGGGGGGAGCAACTGATTTAGCGGGATGTTCCGATGGGAGCATCGTGAAGTAACCGCACGTGTTCATAAGCCGTAGGCCGTTATCCGGCGGCGGCGTTTTGCTTGACGCGCCGGCGTGGGCGCAGGGAGAACACGAAAGATGTCGAAGATTATCGATGCGGACGCGCATATCGTGGAACCACGTAAGCTCTGGCAGGAATACACCGAGCCCGCCTTTCGCGAACGCGTTCCCCAAATCGCCAAGGACGCCGACGGCATCGACCGCCTGAAATTCGAAGGCCGCGTGGCGGAAAAAAGCATCTACGCGCCTGCGGCGATGTGCATTCCTGGCGGCTTGAGCCGGCCGGAACTCACGCGCGAGCTTTCATGGGATGACCTGCGTCCCGGCAGCTACGACCCCCACGCCCGCGTCAAGGATATGGATGCGGAAGGGATCGACGCGGCGTTTCTCTATCCCTCGCTCGGGAGTGGCTTCGCTTCCATCCGCGATGTCGAGTTGGCCGCGGCCGCCTGCCGCGCTTACAACAACTGGATGGCCGACTTCTGCCGGCCTTATCCCGACCGCCTGTTTAGCATCGCGCCGATTCCGCTTCAGGACGTGGGCAAGGGTATCGCGGAGATGCGCCGCGTGGTCAAGGCGCAGGGCGTGAAGGCAGTGATGGTGCGTCCGAATCCGAGCAACGGACGCTTGTTGAGCGATCCGGCGTACGATCCGTTCTGGACCGAGGCACAGGAACTCAACTGCACCATCGCGGTGCACAGCGCTATCAGCGGTGACATGCCGACGGCGGGGTTCGAGCGTTACCACGACTTTTTCCAGCGCATGATCATCTCGCATCCGCTGGAACAACAGATGGCCTGCATGGATCTCATCTGCGGCGGCGTGTTGGACAAATACCCGCGCCTTCGCGTGGCCTTCCTCGAAGCCGGTGGCGGATGGATTCCGTACTGGCTCAGCCGCCTCGACGAATTCCACGGCAAGATCGGTCACATGGTGCCGAAGGCCAAAATAAAGCCGAGCGAATATTTCCGGCGCCAATGCTTCTGCTCGTGCGAGCCCGACGATATCGCGATCAAGACGGCGGCGGTGCTGGGTTCGGATGAGTTCCTGATGTGGGCGTCCGACTATCCGCACTACGATTGCACCTTTCCGGGAGCGGTCGCGGAGTTGCGCGAGCATTGTGAGCCGCTGCCGGAAGGTGCGCGGCACAAGATCATGGGCGACAACGCCGCGCGCTGTTACGGCCTGCAATAGCCGGTACCTGATTATGAGTTGAGTTGCGCTGGCAAACAGACTCGCACCGTGAACGGCGCTTCTTTTCCCTGCAACGCCAGAGTGCGGCGTTCGAGGTTGGGTAGGCGTCCAGCCGCAGTGGCGTAAATTGGCTCACTCAATAGCACCTCGCCCGCCGCCGCCTTCGAGGCGAGGCGCGACGCCGTGTTTACCGGGTCGCCTAGCGCGGTGAAATCCGAGATGCTTTCTCCACCGACGTTGCCGACGAAGCTGAGCCCCGAGTTGACCGCTGCCCCGATCGGCATCCATGGCTCTTTTGATGGGCCATAGCCCACCGCCCGCATGAGGGCAACGGCTGCCTCCGCGGCGCGCTGACAATATTGCGGGCCGCAGACTCCTGGAATGAACAGCGCCATCACCTCGTCGCCGATAAGTTTGTCTATAATCGCGTCATGGCGTACCAGTACGTCAGTGACCGCGCGGTAAAAGCGATCGAGGACTTTGGCAAAGGCGGCGGGCTCAAGCTGCTCACCCATTCTGGTCGAGCCGCGCACGTCGGCGAATAGCACGGCGATATCGATTTCGGCGCCGCCCTGACCTAGCCCTTCGTAGCAGCGCGCGCAGAAGTTGGGGTTTTTACGCGATGGAGCGAAGCCCGCCAAGGCAACCAGTTTACCGCCGAGGCCTCTGAAAGGAGCGTAACACGTCTTGCAGCGTGGCGGTGCCGGCAAGGATCGAAAGAACACCTGCAGCAGGTGGAGCGGTTTATGCCCCTCGGTGAGCAACTCACGCCAGCGTTCCTCGTCCAACGGTCGCTCAGGTGCCCGGGTGGACATTCGATGACGGCCCTCGTGCTCGACACGGTGCGGGATTCGCGTGCGGATTGAAGCTACACCTTTGATCGGAAGCCAAGCAAGCACGAGCGCGAGTTTCAAGCGGTCTCGTCCCACTCAAAACTGCGCAGCCGCTCCGCATAGGCACGAGCCGTGCACAATGGAAGAAGCGCCAGCACATTGGCGATTGGAACGCTCTGCCCCCACCTTCGATGTTGTTCACGGAGCCGGATAGTGCAACGCTAAGTTCAATCGTCGCGCAGGATGAGGAGACAATCACCATGGCGAGCGTTACCCAACTCGGTTACCTTGGCCTCAGCGTCAGCCAGCTCGACGAATGGGAAAGATTCGCGGCCGAAGTGATCGGGCTCGAAGTTGCCGGCAAGGACCCGGGCGGCTCGTTGTTACTCCGCATGGACGAGTACCATCATCGCTTCATTCTCACGCCGGATGGGGCCGACGACCTTGCTTTCGCCGGCTGGGAGGTCACCGACCAGCGGGCACTGCGTGAACTGGCCGATCAACTCAGGCAGGCTGGAGTCGAGGTTACGCCTGGCACACCGGCGCAAGCCGCTGAACGGCGCGTGGCCGAACTGATCAAGTTCAACGACCCGAGCGGAATCACGTCGGAGGCCTATTTCGGTCCGCTGATGGCCTTCGAGAAGCCGTTCAAATCCGCGCGTGCGCTCTCTGGATTCGTCACCGGCGAAATGGGCCTCGGCCACATCGTGGTGCGCGTCGACGACGCCGAAAAGAGCCTGCACTTCTATCGCGACGTGCTCGGCATGCGCATCAGCGACTTCATCGATTTCGCCTCGCCGCGCGCCGCCAATATGCGCGTGGCGCTGACGTTCATGCATTGCAACCCGCGTCATCATTCGATCGCCTTCGGCGTGATACCGGTGCGCAAGCGTCTTTTGCACTTCATGGTGCAGCTCAACGCGGTCGACGACGTTGGCTCAACCTACTACCTGGCGCAGGATCGCGGCGTCGAGATATCCGGCACACTCGGGCGTCATACCAACGACCACATGATGTCGTTCTACATGCGCTCGCCGTCGGGATTCGAGATTGAATACGGATGGGGCGCACGCACGGTCGACGACAGTGTGTGGAAGGTGCAGATGCATCAGGCGCCGAGCATCTGGGGCCATCGCGCTCCCGCCGCGCCCGCCCGCTCCGTGCGCTGAGGCGTCAGGCGCGCTGGTTGTAGGCGTTCATCGCGCGTTCGACGCCGTCGCGCATCACGGCCAGCACGGCATCGCCGGCGCGATCGAGCATCGGCTCGAACGCGCGCAACTCCGCGTTGGTGAGCGGCTTCAGCACATAGTCGATATCGCCCTCGGCCACCGGATGGCTGGTGCCTACGCGGACGCGAATGAAGTCCGGCTTGCCCAACGATTGGACCATCGAACGCACGCCGCGATTTCCCGCATCTCCACCCCCGCGCTTGACGCGTAACTGACCCTCGGGCAGGTCCATCTCGTCATGCACGACGATGAGCCGTTCCGCGGGCACTTTGAAGTAGCCGAGAATCGAGGCGGCGCTCTCACCGCTGCGATTGTAATAGGTCAGTGGCACCACCAGCAGGGCGGTGCCGGCTTCGGTGTGAAATTCGCCGCAATGGGCGTTGAATTTGCGCCGCGAAAGTTCGACGCCGTTTCGCGAGGCCAGCCGTTCGATTGTCATGAAGCCGATGTTGTGGCGCGAACGGCGGTATTGTTCGCCGGGATTGCCGAGACCGACGATCACCCATTGGATACCGCCGCGTTGCTCGGCCGCCGCGCCCTCCGCGGAGGATCTGGTGTGCCGGAATTTGTCGAACAGGTTCGAGAGGCGGCTCATCCAGGCATTCTCGTCAATGAGCTTGGCGGCGATTTTGGCTTATGCGCTAATATTTGCGAGCGCGAGGCGCCGGTCAAGGCCGTATCCTTAGCGGCCGACGCGGCCATTGCGCTCGACGGCGTGGAACTGTTTAACCAGCGATTCGAGACCTTTGAATAGCGCCGCCATTTCGGTCGGCGTTCCAATCGAGATCCGCAGTCCGTCGCGAAACACCGAGGCTGGGAAATGGCGCACCAGGATCCCGCCCCGCCGAAGTGCCGCCGCCAGTGGTGCCAAATCCCGCCCCGCAAGCCGCGCCAGCACGAAATTCGCGGCCGATGGCGGCACCTCGAAACCCATCGCGCGCAGACGTTTCTCCGCCGCCGTGCGGCTGCGCTTGACGCGCTCGACGTTGCGCCGCATCCAGGCCTCATCGTCAAGCGCGGCGGCGCCCACAGCGATCGCGACCCGGCTCAAGTTGTAGGAGTCCTTTACCTTAAGAAGGTCCTCGATAATCCGCGGCGCCGCGAAGCACAGTCCCAGGCGCATCCCTGCGAGCGAGAATGATTTCGATAGCGAACGCAAGATGATCACGTTGCGATGGCGCTTGAGCAGATCGAGCGAATTGCTGTCGGCGAAGTCGACGTACGCCTCGTCGATTGCCAGCAGCCGTCCATGCAGGCGCCGTGCGAGTTGGTCCAGTTGGTCCGGCCTGGCCATCGTTCCGGTCGGCGAATTAGGGTTGCAGACGATGGTGAGGCGGGCCTTAGCGCGCGCCAGGCCTTCAAGCGGCAAAGACAGATCGGGTCCGAACGGGACCGCGACCACGCGGGCTTCCTGGATGGCGGCAAGCGTATCGTACAGCGAATAGGTTGGCAGCGCGAAGGCGACGCGATCGCCGCGCCCCAGCGCCGCGCGAAAGAGCATCGTGAGCAATTCGTCCGAGCCGTTGCCGGCGACGACCATATCGGTGCGGAGATCGTACAGGCGCGCGGCGGCGGTGATAAATTCGTCGGCGTGTGGGGGTGGATAGAGCCGCAACGCTGTGCCCGCCGCCTTGATCGCGGCGCGCCGCACGCGCGGTGAGGGCGGATAAGGGTTTTCGTTGGTATTAAGTTTAATCAGGCGCTGGCCGGGGCGTGGTTGCTCACCCGGCACATACGGCGCCATCTTTTCGATCACTTCGCGGAACATTTTGGTCACTCACCAGTTGCGCAGGTCAATCCATGGCCGAACGATCTGAAGATACAGCGGCCGTGCCCGTGATCATCGCACCGCGGTCGCGCGCGCGTTTGGCGCGGTCGATGCGTTCAGCCATTCCAGGTACGTCTTCGCGCCCGCCGCGATAGTTACGGCGATAATCTCGGGAACCTCATAACTATGCAGTTCGCGCACCCGGCGCTCCAGTTTCGCGAACAGACGCGCCCGCGTCTTCATTATCAGCAGGTACTCGCGTTCGTCCTCGATCGCGCCGTGCCATCGGTAGATCGAGCGTACGGGACCGACGATATTGACGCATGCGGCGAGCCGCTCTTCCACTACCGCGCGGGCGATCGACGCGGCTTGCTCCTCGCTCCCCGCCATCACGAATACCAGTCTCGCATCGGTCGCGGCCCGGGCCATCGAAGGTACTCTAGCGGTCAGGGCGGAGCAGGCCAAGCCGCGCGAGCACGCGCGCGGTGGCGGGGCAGGGCGGGGTGTCGGGATGTGGAACTTCAGCTCGTATTCGCCGCGCCGCATCGCGGCGCAGATGCTCGATGAGGAGCATGAGGTCGCTCCAGCGGTCGACATCGTACCACGAGGGGGCGAGTCGATAAGGGATGTGATCGCGCCGAAGGCGTTTGAGGGTTTGTTCGAGGACGCGGCCGCCGCCCCACCTGATCCCGCGAAAAATATCGGGCAGTGGGCCGCGCACGCCGACCAGGTAATAGCCACCGTCGAGGCTCGGGCCAAGCACGACCGGTACGCGCCGCAACAACTCGAGGCTGCATGCGAGCATTTTTCGCGGCAGCGAGGGCGTGTCGGTTCCGATCAGGATAGCACCTCCGGCACAATACGGCGCGACCACGCGCGCCATCCGGACGCCCAAATTGCCAGTACCTTGCTCGATTACGCCGGCCGCGTGAAACTGCCGCGCGAGCGCACGGAAATAACGGCTATTCGCAACGCCGTTCGGTGCCGCGGCGGCGATTACGACGCGCTCGCCGAGGTCATGCGCCTTAGTCAGCGCGTCGCGCGTGAACGCGTCGGCGAGGGCGGCGGCGTTGGCCGCGCCGACGCGCGGGATAAGACGGGTCTTGGTTTCGCCGGGAGTGGGCTCGCGCGCGAAGACAATCAGCGTCGGTCGCGTCGTGGCCGTCTTGCTGTCGCGGTAATGCGGGAGCGTCCTGGCCGGCGTAAGCGGCATTGGATCACGGCTTGATAGTGTCGGGTGCGATTATATTTATCGGCAGGCTCAGCGTCTTGGCGACGAATTCGGCCACCGAAGTGATCGGCTTCGGCGTCACGCTCGGATTGGCGACCGGGCCTTTGACCTGGAAGTACGCGGCGAGCAGACCGCTGCTGCCGCTAGCGAGATTTTCCCCAATAATCGGAATTTTGTTAACCAGCCAGTTGACGGTGTTGAAGGGGATGAGCGCGATTCGCATGTCCATGGTGCCGTCGCCAAACTTGATGTCTCCGCGCGCGGTGATGTCCATAACCGGACCATCGAGCCTGAGATTATCAGTGTAGAAATCGCCGCGCTGACCCTTGAAGCTGGCGGTCAGAGCCTTGAACGGGATGCCAACGACGGTGGGATCGGGCAATTTTGCCGTCAGCCAGTTCTTGAGGTCGATGAGGCTAAGGATGCGCGTCAGCAGGGTGAACTTGTCGAGCGTACCGTCGCGCACGTCGACCGAAGCCGTGCCTGCCAGCGTATTGAAAAAATCAGTGCCAGTGTCGGCCCACAGATCTGCCGCGGCGAACAGCCGTCCGAGCAACGGGGAGGACTTCCGCTTGCCCGAGAGCATGAAGGCCGAGGC